>JBHHYW010000462.1:0-2771 GCA_046757745.1 Candidatus Scalindua sp. | reverse complement strand
CAGCTCAAGACAACTGACCCACTGGATATTTATAGTTATGAGAATTTAGGAGTGATTTATGCAAAACAAGGAGATTATAAATCAGCCGCTAAAGAGTGGCAGACTCTGTTAAAACTGCATCCACGAAGAACTGATATCAAAGATAAGTTAAACAAAGTAGAACGTTTAATTAAAGTGGATTCAGAGAATGTACAAACAAATCTAAGTGGTGAAAAAGTGAATTTATTGGGTCATGGTATTGAATATTATAAAAATAGAGATTATGAATCAGCAATCAAAATTTTTAATCAAGTAATTAATGATTTCCCCGATTTAAAAGAAGCCTACAGCTTTTTAGGAAATGCTTATTTCCGGAATAAAATGTTTAGAGAAGCGCTCCTTGCCTATGAGAAAGTTAAGCAAATAGACAAAGGAGATATCACTGCCTACGAAAATGTAGGAGTCATTTATGCAAAGCAAGGTGCCTTTGACCGAGCTTTAAACGAATGGAAAATAATCTTGCAATTCAATCCTCAAAGAAACGATATTGAGAATAAAATTGAAAAAGTATCACAATTAATGTCACAGTAAAGCAATTCCTAATCAGCATAGTTATGTTTCTCGTCATGTCAGTATGTCCCCATAAAACGATGGCTTTGCCTCTTAACCCAAGTTCACCACGTTTTTTTCAGAAATAGCGGAAATCGGGCAAAAAATCGATCTAAGTTCAATATTTAAGTAATGGATTTTAATGTAGTTACCCATTAAAATAATACTTGTGATATAGTTGACTGTCTGTTATATTATAGCATGTTCATTAAGACAGTCAAGAAGAAAAATAAATATAGTTCAAAAGTTTTCGAATATCAACAGCTTGTTACATCGATTCGTACTGAGAATGGGCCCAGACACAAATTACTTTTAAATTTGGGCCAACTTAATTTAGCGAAAGCAAAATGGTCTAATTTAGCAAACCGTATAGAATCCATCATAAGCTGCCAGGAATCATTTATGGAATCCGATTCAGAAATAGAGGCGCTGGCTTCGAGTTATGCAGAAAAATTCATTCAGAGAAATCTCATGGAAACCGATGTGAGCGTCAGTGAGCCGGTATTTATTGAATCCGTAAAGAATAGACGAATACGAACGCTTGGGGCAGAATATATCTGTTATTCATTTCTCCGCAAGTTAGAATTAGACAAATGCTTAGCCGCCTGTGCTTTCAAAAAGCGACAACTTCAGATAGCGATTCTTTTAATTATTGGTCGTCTTGTCAGTCCGGGTAGTGAAAGACATATTCATTATTGGGGGCAAAAGAAAAGCGCTCTGGATGAGTTGCTGCATACCGATTTCAGTAGTCTTTCACTGAACTCGTTATATAAAATCTGTGATAAGCTTTTATCGAATAAAAGCGAGATCGAAAGCCACCTCAGACGGAAAGAATGTGACCTGTTTAATTTAGATGAGAAGATCATCCTCTATGATCTAACCAACACTTATTTTGAAGGCAGAGCTGAACTAAATTCAAAAGCCAGGTTTGGCAATTCGAAAGAAAAGCGAAAAGATTGTCGTTTATTAACTCTGGGTTTGGTTATTGATAGTAAAGGGTTTCCGAAGACCAGCGAGGTGTTTTCTGGCAATCAAAGTGAGCCTCAGACCTTACTGGAAATGGTAAACAAATTAACTAAAAAGGCGTCCACTTATAGAGATAGAAATGGCACCAAGCCAACCGTTGTTATCGATGCGGGCATTGCCACAGAAAAGAATCTCCAAGAACTCAAGCAAGGGTATCATTACATTGCAGTATCTCGAAAAAAGATGGCGTTCCAGCCATCAGATGATTTTGTGTTGATAAAAGAAGACTCAAAAAACAAGATAGAGGTACAGCGCATGACTTCTGATGGCGAGATTTTTCTTTTTTGTAAAAGTACACAGAAAGCGAACAAAGAAAAATCTATTCAAAGCCGCTATCGACAAAATTTTGAAGAACACTTATCCCATATTTCTCAATCGATACATAAAAAAGGCGGTACGAAGAAATATGAGAAAGTCATCGAACGGATCGGGCGTTTAAAAGAGAAATATAGTCGCATAGGCCGTTTTTATGAGATCGAGATTGAAGAAACCGATGGAAAAGCTACTTGTATCACCTGGAAATATCTTGAAGATAAAAGCGATCAACATTTCTCGGGAAATTATTATCTCAGAACCGACCGTACAGACCTTACAGAAAAACAAATTTGGGATATTTATCTCATGTTAAAAGAGCTTGAGGACGCCTTTCGCACCATGAAATCAGATTTAAATCTCAGGCCCATTTTTCACCAAAAAGAAACCAGAAGTGACGCTCATATATTTATCACGATTATGGGTTATCATATTTTACATAGCATCCGAACCCGTTTAAAGGAAGTGGGTATTCATTTATCATGGTCAGAAATTAGAAATCGTCTTTCCACACATTGTAGAGTAACCAATCAAATGAAAACTCAAAACGGCAAGACGGTATTCATTAGACAATGTTCTGAACCGGAAGATGTCCATCGAAAGATATATGATGCGCTAAAACTAAAGCATGTTCCGTGTAAAAAGAAAAGAATGACCATTTAAAATCTGTAGTGACCATTACAAAATTTCTCATAGCTTATGTTTAACAAAAACAGTGTGTGTATTCAAAAACGTGGTGAACTTGGGTTATGATGAAGTCGTCTGCATAACGAATGAAGTTGACTCTAAAACGTCATGGCACTGTGCGAAGTATCGCTTTTTCCAAGCCGTCCAGCGTCATATTC
>JBHHYW010000461.1:0-2773 GCA_046757745.1 Candidatus Scalindua sp. | reverse complement strand
TGCAAAACCTTCTCTAATTCATTTACTACATGCTTATAATCATTCATCTCATAATATATGTTCGCCAGCATAAAACGAACTCCTTTCAGCGCCTCTTCATCCTCACTTATTACACTCGAAATTGCAGTTCTCAGAGTATAAATCGCTTCCCTGTCCTCACCCCTCCTCTGGTAGATCTGGCTTAACGTAGTATACTCCCTCAAACTTTTACTTCCTTTGTTTACACTCTCTTTCAATATTCCAAAGGCCTTTTCTCTCTCTAACTCTGCCTTTTCATATTGTTTTACCTTTTCATAAATATTCGACAAATTAATGCGCATTAGCCATGCATCAGAATCATATTCAATAAAAGATTTTAATGTGGCAATTGCATTATCATAATCTTCCAACTCCTCGTAACACAAAGCAAGATAAAAGATTATAGGCTCAGAATGAGGGCTGGCTTCCCTGGCCTTAATAAACTCATTTATTGCTTTATTAATTTTCTTTGCCTCAACATATATCTGGCCGAGCTTGTAGTGGATTTTGACAGGCGCATCTGTCAATCCTAGATCAAGTATCTTTTTATATACATTCGTTGCATTTTCTATGTCACCATTTTTCATATAACTATTTGCCAGGCGATGCAGCATGTCAGATACAAAAACCTTGTCAACTCCATCCATTACAGAAGAGTTAGCACGTTCGTATTCTGAAACAGCCCCTTTTTCATCACCTTCACTTGCATATATATTTCCAAGTGTATAATGAATACTAAAATTATCAGGTTTTAACTGTGCAATTTTTTCAATATGAAACAAAGCTTTTTCCTTTTTGTTCGACTGAAAAAAGCAAGTAGCTAAATAATTGTGTATTCTTTCAGCATTTGGATTTGACTGTAATGTTTTCTCAAAAAACACTATTGCCTCTTCCCAACGATGATCCAGCATTAGATAAAATCCCGTACAAAAATTCATATAAGCCTCTGCATCATTATGCAACAAGAAATTATTTTCACTGTCCTTCCGCGATTCAGCTAAGGTTGTTTCACAAAGGAATGCAAAAATAAATACAAAAAACAATAAAACTATAATTTTTGCTTTCGACATGCTATGTCTCAATAGGTATAGATAATAATCGGTAATTACAAAACTTGTGAAGAAGTATTATATTCTGTCTTTCACAAGAAAAACACATGTATGACAGAACTTCTGTAAGTAGAACAAGGAATTTGAGCATGACTAAAGTATAACCTTATTGAGTGGATATTCAATTATCCCTTCCGCACCAACCCGTTTCAGTTCAGGAATAATGTTTCTAACCACTGACTCGTCCAGTATTGTTTCTATAGCATACCCTGCATTCCCTGAAAGTTGAGAAATAGTGGGAGTCCGCAAAGCAGGTAATTTTTCTAATAAGGTATTCAATCCCTCATTTGAAATATTCATTTTTAACCCAACCTTTTCACGTGCAATTATAGCACCCTGAAACAATATGGCCAAGTTCTCTATCTTATTTCTTTTCCACGGATCTTCCCAAGACTTGTGGTTGGAAATAAAGACAGTCGCAGATTCTGTTACAGTATCAATAATGCGAAGATTGTTAGCTCTTAAACTGCTACCAGTTTCTGTCAACTCCACAATTGCATCAACAAGATCCGGAGCCTTTGCCTCTGTAGCGCCATGTGAAAATTCAACCTCAGCACGAATATTTTTCTTCTCAAGATATCTTTTAGTCACATTTACCAGTTCAGTCGATATTCTCTTTCCTTGAAGATCTTCCACTGATTTAATAAGTGAGTCTTCCGGAACAGCAAAAACCCAACGGACTTTTGTTAATTTCTGTTTTGCATATACCAGTTTCTCAACACATTTGACATCAGAATCGGCTTCTTCTACCCAATCCTGACCTGTAAGGCCAGCATCTATAATTCCTTTCTCAACATAACGAGACATGTCTTGCGGACGAATTAATCTTACCGATAATTCTTCATCATCAACTGTTGGATAGTATGATCTACTGCTTACATAAACCCTGTAGCCCGCATTCTTCATCATGCCAATTGTAGCTTCCTGTAAGCTTCCTTTTGGTATACCAAAACTTAATTTTTTCATAATTCTCCAATTACGTTTTTTACAGTATTACTTGTCTTCGTTAACTGCTTTTTCTATTAATTGTAAAATATGGTTGCTCTTCTTTTGTGTCTCATCCAGATAAAAAGTCAAAGACGGCGTGTTTTTCAACATTAAATGCGAGGCCATTTCGGACTGTATAAATCCCTTTGCATGTCTCAGGGCATTTAAAGTTTTTTGTTGTGATGGTTCATCACACTGGATTGAAACATATACCTTTGCCATTCTAAGATCAGGAGAAGGCTCTACTCTTGTTACTGTTACAAGATTTATCCTGGGATCTTGCAACCGATACAAAATAATCTTACTAATCTCTTGCTTAATTATTCCTTTAACCTTTTCCAATCTTCTCGTCATGGTCCTGCATAGTTAAATCAAGTCCAGCTCATAATCAACTAATTCTATCTGTGGAAAGAAGCGAAAGGAGCTTATAATTGACGACAATCTACTATTAACATATTGTCTGTCTGTTCCCACCATTGCCACGCCAATCTTTGAACACTTATGATTATCTTGGTCTTCTGTTTCAGAAACTGAAACATTGAACTTGTTCCTGGTCCTGTCTTTTAAGCTTTTAATTATACGCCGTTTGTCTTTTAAAGAACGTGAACTTCTCATTACAACTTTAATGCTTAAAATTCCTACAACCATGATAATTCTTC
>JBHHYW010000460.1:0-2781 GCA_046757745.1 Candidatus Scalindua sp. | reverse complement strand
AGTGCCGGATTCAAATGAAATGAAAAATGTAATAAAATATATTCTAAGTGTCATCGAACCCTTACAGTATTTACATAAAAAGGGCTATGTCCATGCAGACATTAAACCGGGCCATCTTATTCTTAATCCCGGTACAGGAACAATCGGGCTTATTGATTTAGAACTAGCCATAAAAACAGGAGAACTCATAAAAGGTGTAACCATAGAATACGCATCTCCTGAACAAAAGCGGATGAGCAGCTTATTGAAAGATGCTACAGATGCAAAAGGTGAAAAGGCAATCCTGAAACAGGTGAAGATTGATGGCAGAACAGATTTATATACAATTGGATTGATATTGTACGAAGTTTTAACAGGTAAAATACGGGCAGAAACAGCCCAGCAGCCAATCGAGATTAACAATGCAATCCCGCAAAAATTGAATGAAATAATATTAGGACTCCTTGAGGAGGACCCATCAAACAGGATACAATCAGCAGAGAATCTAAAAGACGAGCTGGCAGGTGTTGTGTGAACCAGCATATCATATTATAAGATTATACTAAACACATCCAGTCAAATCTTATTCAAATGACACATTACTCCACTCTCAAATAAACACTCATGTTTGTAGACAACATTTGGAAAAGGTTAAACGTCGCCCGTGAGATATTCAAAGACCCGGCACAATTTCTCATAAATAAATATTACAATCTAAAGCCACCGAAGGGATTTCGTATAGAACTCCTCACCGCAAGAAAGTACAATCTAATTTGTGACAAACTTAAACATTTTAAACTTGCACATTCCAAAACAACAGATATTCGGATTGAGAATGGAAAATTCTCGTTTGCAAAATATCCAAAAAAAACCTTTTGCCCATATTGTGAAAAACCTGTCACTCCAAAGAGACTTCATAAATTAGATCCTGGAGATATTGTGCTTGTTCTATTCACAGCAGGGTTATGGATAATCTTTCTTTTGGCCATGTACATCTTCATAAGGAGATGCCCTGTCTGCAATTATAACCTGAGAGGGTTCAAGTCTCTTTCAAAAAAATAAAAGGCAACAGACAAAGATTGTATGGTATTTTCAGATCCCCATTTCATACCAAAATAGCAGCACAAACACTTACATGTAATTGACAGACTGACCTGTCCGACAATGTAATCCTTTCAGGTGCGTTGCCCAACTAAAAACAGGCTGGAAGCCCGTTCTACTAAAATACAGGGCGTTGACTATTAAAAAGAATAGTCAACGCCCCTACCTACACCCTACATCCAGCTTTCACCAACAACGCAAGCAAGAATCAGGACATTAAACATTAACACCTTAACCAGGGACACACTTATTACCTCAGTGTGCCTACGGGTTCTAATTCCAGGTGGTAGGCTACTTCTCCATGCAGTGTGAGATCCAGTCCTGTATTCTCTTCTTCTTCTGTGGTCCTTAGCCCTATAGTGTATTTAACAATAAGTCCAACAATTATAGTTACAACAAATGCGTATGCCCATGTAGACAGTATCCCTATCCACTGTAAACCCACTTGTCTTATCCCTTCAGCGCCCCATCCAATAAAGAGACCATCAACACCATCAGGACCCATTACCATCTTGGTACAATAAAGTCCGGTGGCAAATGCGCCTATCGTTCCACCTATTCCGTGCACACCTACAACGTCCAGCGCATCATCATAACCAAGAGCAGATTTCAGCTTTACAGCAGCAAAGTAGCAGCCTACCCCGCACATAATTCCTATCTGTACAGCGCCCAGAGGGCCGACAAAACCGGATGCCGGTGTTATGGCAACAAGACCGGCAACTGCTCCAGATGATGCGCCAAGTAATGTCGGTTTTCCACGATGAATCCATTCGACCATCGCCCACGTAAATGCAGAAGTAGCGGTAGCCGTATTCGTCACTACCCATGCAAATGCCGCCCTGCCATCAGCCGCCAGTTCGCTACCGGCATTAAACCCGAACCAACCAAACCAGAGTAAGCTGGCGCCAAGGCATACCATTGGAACGTTTGCAGGAGGCCTTATATTTTCGCTCTTACGTCTCCCAAGTAATAAAACCAGTGCAAGAGCCGCAGCCCCCGAGTTTATGTGGACCACAGTTCCACCGGCGAAGTCGAGTATTCCCAGGTTACCAGCCCATCCGCCGCCCCATACCCAATGTGCTATAGGGTCATAGACAGCAGTTGCCCACAGGACGATAAACAGTAAACATGCGCCAAACCTCATACGCCCCTCAACGGCTCCTAATATAAGACCTACCGTGATAATGGCAAATGTCGCCTGAAACGCCACAAAGGTATATTCAGATATAGTACCAGAGAGTGAATCAGGTGTTATGCCATGCAGGCCTGCCGCCCCAAGACCGCCAAGAAAGCCACCATAATCAGGTCCAAAGGATAAAGCATATCCCCAGAATACCCATTGTACACTGACTATAGCAATACACATAAATACCATAAGAATCATATTATTTATGTTTTTTACGGAAGACATCCCGCCATAAAAGAATGCTAGGCCCGGCGTCATGAGGAGTACCAGGGCTGAAGAAGTGAGCATCCAACTATTATCACCTGTATCAAGAGTGGCCTCATCTGCCCATGCCATTTGGGATGAAACCATCATAAGAACAAACATCATGATGAAAACATAACTAAATTTTCTCATTCGCGTAACCTCCTTTTGCTGATAAGCATTTACATATTTATGCAAACACGTAAAAAGTTAATTCTCATTATCATATGATCCATATGAAATGAAAAATATTTAAATTGCTTTTTCTCCTG
>JBHHYW010000459.1:0-2784 GCA_046757745.1 Candidatus Scalindua sp. | reverse complement strand
AAGACTCAAAACCGAGTATAGGTTTTATACCACTCTGCCTTGCATATTCGTAAAACCCGATTGCTCCAAACATGTTACCATGGTCTGTCAGCGCCAGGCTTTTCATATTTAAAGCCTTAGTTTTGTCAACAAGATCATTAATCCTGCATGCGCCGTCCAGCAGGCTGTAATCGCTATGAACATGTAAATGGACAAAATCATTTTTCATATTTATTTCATATCCAGTTCTTTGATTTTATGTTGCAGGCTTTGTCTGTGCATACCGAGAGCTTCGGCCGTTTTGCTTATATTGCCACTGTTTTCTTCCAGTTTCCTGCTTACAAAGTCTCTTTCGAAGGCTTCCACCGCTATTTTCTTTGCATCCCTGAAAGGCAAATTATAATCTAACCTATTATAACTATTTGAATTTCTAATTTCTTCAGGAAAATCGTCTACTCCAAGAGTTTCTGCACTAGCCATTACTACTGCGCTTTCTATCACATTCTGCAACTCTCTGACATTTCCAGGCCAATAATATTTAGTAAAGATTTTAACTGCTTCACTTGATATAGATTTTACGCGTTTATTGTGCTTCTCAGAGAAACACTGTATAAATTTCTCCAGTAGTATTATAATGTCTTCTCTGCGATTTCTCAATGGCGGAAGTAAGATTTCAACAACCTTCAGCCTGTAGTACAGATCCTCCCTGAAATTACCATCTCTAATTTCTTTAAGCAAATCTTTGTGGGTTGCGCTTATCAGTCTGACATCAACACGAAGAGTTTCAGTACCTCCTAATCGCTCGAAACTCTGCTCCTGCAAAACCCTTAATACTTTAGATTGTGTATTTGGGCTCATATCTCCAATTTCATCAAGAAATATAGTCCCTTTATCGGCCAGTTCAAATTTACCCAGGCGCCTTTCTGTGGCTCCGGTAAAGGCGCCTTTTTCATGTCCGAATAATTCGCTTTCGATTAATGTTTCCGGCAAGGCTGCGCAGTTCATAACTATCATGGGATTATCTATTCGAGGACTTTTTTTATGAATTTCTTTAGCCACCAGCTCTTTTCCACTTCCGCTTTCACCCTGAATTAATACTGTTACGTCGGATGGCCCCACTTTTTCTATCTTGTTAAAGACGTGTTTCATTGCCCGGCTTTTACCCAGCATTTCTCCCATTGATTCCAGTCTATCGATCTCGGAACGGAGTCTGGCATTTTCCTCCTCAAGTGAGAGTTTTTCGAAGGCATGCCTGGCTATTAATCTGAGTTCATCGATTTCATACGGCTTGGCAATATAATCGTATGCTCCCTTTTTCATGGCATCCACCGCTACTCTTTCAGATCCATAAGCAGTTACTATTACTATCATTGGAGGGTTTTCCAGTCGATTTATTTCTTTCAATACCTGAATTCCGTTAACCTTTGGCATGTTTATATCAAGAAAGACCAGAGCCGGTTTCTTTATCTTTATGACCTCAGAGGCGGAAATACCATCACCGGACTCGATGACTTTGTAACCATCTTTTTCCAAAGCCATTTTCATCCCAAACCTTGCCGCCTTTTCATCATCTACTATTAATATTAATTTCTTCATGGAATAGAATTGTTTAAATATTACTTACCAGAATACCTTCTGATGATGGAATATTAACTATAAATTTTGTGGTCGAATCCACGCTTTCCACATGGATCAAGCCTTTTACCTCTTCCAGTTTCTTTTTAACAATAGACAGCCCCAGGCCAGTCCCTAATTGTTTAGTTGTATAGAATGGTTCAAAGATCTTACCTATATCTTCCTGAGAGATGCCAGGCCCGTTATTTTCGAAAACAGCTCTGATATAATCATCCTTTTGTTCATAGGTGATTGTGATTTCTAGATTTCCTCCTTCTGACATGGCTTGTATGGCATTATGAATAATATTAAAGAAGACTTCCGTTAATGAACCTTCATCCGCCATAATTAAAGGCAGGTCATTTGATACATCCATGTGTATGTCGACATTATTCATTTTTGCTTCATGCCTTAGAACGACCAGGACCTTATTGATTAAATCACCAATCTTAACGTTTGTTTTGCTATCCCCCTGCGGTTTAGCAAATACTAAAAGCTGGTTTACAACTTTTGTCAAACGATCTATTTCTTCTACAATTATTGAAAGACTTTTCTGTGTCTTGGCCTTATTTTTAAAATCTTCTTTTAGAACCTGAACTATGGCCTTAATCGAACTCAGTGGATTCTTTACCTCGTGTGCAACGCTGGTGGATAATCTGCCCAGACTGGATAATTTTTCATTTTCATACATTTTTCTTTCAAGTTGCAGTTTTTCCTGTATCAACTCGGCTTTTGCCATTGCTGAACTTATCTGATTTGCAATAATCATCAACTGCTCAAGGCTGTCTGCTGGTAACCGCATCCCCCTTCTGGATTTACCAAGAGTTAACAAGCCTGTTAACTTTCTGTCTTTAAAGATCGGAAACACAAAGAACATTTCTAATCGTTTCATCTCATTTATTATAGAAGCATCGGTGATTTCGTGTCTGTCCAGAACTACAATTTCACCTTTATCAAAATATTTGATTGTGTTTGATATATCATCTCTGGTTATAAGCGTGTTCTTGCCACCTCCGACAACTTGCGTGCTATCACCTTTGAATAAAACCAGGTTAACGTCTTTAATAGCAGTAGCCTTCTCGATGGATTCTACAATATTTTCCAGTAAAAGCGACAGGTCTATCAATAGATCTGTGCTAATCTGGTGGCTTAAATCATTTAAAAGATACTCGCTGTCCGCAATCCTCTTAA
>JBHHYW010000458.1:0-2785 GCA_046757745.1 Candidatus Scalindua sp. | reverse complement strand
TGTTCAGTGTTCATGTGAACAGGATATCGTATAGTGGGAAAGTGGAATTTATAAAACATGTACCCGGAAAGTTTCTGGATGCACGTTCTCCGGATGCTTCTGAAAAGAACGAGCATAATTTGATGGGAATTCTCACTAGCGATGGGAAAACAAAGATTATGATAAAGCAGGTTGCGGGAAAGGTAGCAAGGAGAATTGTGTGTGACTGTTCGATTGGGCAGGATGTAGAACGCGGCCGGAGATTCGGTATGATTAAATTTGGTTCAAGGCTGGAAGTCTATATTCCTGAAGAAGCCGATTTTGAAATAGCCGTAAAAGAGGGAGATATGGTATCCGCAGGGACTTCGGTATTTGGGATATTGAAAGGGAAAGATTAAGATGTTTACCGGTATAATTGAATATTTAGGCAAGGTAAAGCAGGTAAAACTACAGGTAGACTCAGCGATTATTGTCGTAGATATAGGCCCATTGTCAGATGATGCGAGTCTCGGTGATAGTATAGCTGTAAACGGAACCTGTCTAACCGTGACACAGACAAAAGGTTCTGATGTCTATTTTGATGTTTCTGCCGAGACATTAAAGTTGACAGCTATCGGCAAACTGAAGACTTCTGATAAAGTAAACATAGAAAGATCACTGAAGATGGGTGATCAACTGGGAGGGCATTTTGTAACAGGGCATGTAGACGGTGTTGGCACAATTAATAAAGTAGAAAATGAATCGGGACAATGTACCGTGTGGTTTTCTGTAAGTAAAGAACTTGCCAATATGATGATTAAGAAGGGTTCTGTCTCTATAGACGGGATTAGCCTGACGATTGTGGAAATCAGGGAAGGATTATTCTCAGTTGCGCTTATTCCATATACGCTTGAAGCGACCAGTCTGGGTTTCAAGAAAGCGGGTGAGCAGGTAAACATAGAAACCGATATGTTAGGCAAATGGGTAAAGAGGATATTAACGACTAATGACAGTACTACATCCGGTATAACTGAGGAAATGTTAAAGAAAAAAGGATTTCTATGAAATCTGAAAATAGAGAAAAAAATATAATCGGCATAACTATGGGTGATCCTTGCGGGATTGGACCGGAGGTAACTCTTAAGGCGCTGTCATCACAGGAGATAGATTCTGCTGCGGACTTTGTCATAATAGGGTGCTATAATATTATACGTGATGTTGCTGACAGTCTTGGTATGGAAAAAAAGCTTAAACTGTCACGGTTAGATAGTATGCCTTTAAGTGCAGACAGAGATTCAATAAATAGTATAAACGTGTTAGACCTTGATAACGTTCCTGCTCAGGATGCCATTTCTCATCAAGCTTTAGCAAGCAGCGGCAGGGCATCTGTGGAATATATAATGAAAGGGATTGCTCTTACAATGGGAGGAGATATCGATGCGATTGTAACAGCGCCCATAAGTAAGGAGGCTGTTAAAATGGCAGGCTTTGAGTTTGCAGGCCATACGGAGTTGTTAAAGGAAAAGACGAATACAGAAAACGTAGCAATGCTGATGGTTGGAAACGGGCTAAGGGTCTCATTCGTTACCACTCATCTGGCAGTAAAAGAAGTATCCAGGTTTATAAATCAGGAAAGCGTATTTTCCACCATTCAAACCACTGCAAAAGGACTTAAAAATCTTTTTGGCATAGCTGAGCCGAAGATTGCTGTTTGCGGTCTGAATCCGCACTGTGGCGATGGTGATCGTTTTGGAACTGAAGAGAGGGAGGCTATCATACCTGCAATAAAGCGTGCACAGGAGGAGGGAATTGATTGTATAGGACCGCTCTCATCCGACACAGTATTTAATAAGGCGCTTAACGGGGAATTCGATGTAGTAGTGGTTCAATTTCATGACCAGGGGACTATTCCAATAAAGATGCACGCCTTTGATTCAGGAGTAAATATTACATTAGGAATACCTATTATCAGGACTTCACCCACACACGGCACGGCGTTTGACATTGCCGGCAAAAGCGTTGCAGATCCGGGTTCAATGATTGAGGCGATAAAAACGGCAGTTATGATGGCGGAAAAACAGAAACAATCATTTGTGTGATAGGCAAGATTAAGAGGAGAGTCAAACATGGGAAAGGTAGGGGGCGCTTTTGGTTCTTACACCCACAGTGGTGATGCTCCTAAGTATATTTTCGACACAATGGAACATGTGTTTAAAATGGATATGACGTCATTAGGCTCTTTCAACTTGCTAGAGCATTTAGTGGAAGATACAGAGGGCATGAGGGCTTGCCAGGATTACGGTAAGTCTCTCAGTGAGAAGCTGGGTTCGTAACTCTATATTATCATATGGGGAATTTCCTTTTTAAATCTTTTGGTGTAGGGGCGAACGGCCGTTCGCCATTTTTCAGCTAAATTTTAAGTTAGAAAAAGAATCAAGAAAAAGAAATGATAAAAGAATATGTCAACTATGGATAATCTACAGAATGCTTTTGCCGGTGAATCACAGGCAAACAGAAAATATCTGGCCTTTGCCGAAAAGGCTGACGAAGAAGGTTTTGGACAGGCAGCAAAGCTTTTTCGTGCAGCGGCAGCGGCAGAGACTATACATGCACACAACCATCTCAAGGTGATGGGCGGTATCAATAGCACAAAAGAGAATATCCAGGAGGCCATAGAGGGAGAGACGCACGAGTATACGAAGATGTATCCCGAAATGATTATGGAGGCCGAAAAGGAAGGGAACAGTCCGGAAGCCATTCGGACTTTTGATCTTGCCAATAAGGTGGAGAGTATCCATGCAAGTCTGTATCAGAAAGCTTTGGACCA
>JBHHYW010000457.1:0-2791 GCA_046757745.1 Candidatus Scalindua sp. | reverse complement strand
GTATAATGGAAAAGGCAATTGATTTCTCTCTGGTAAACGATTTCATTTCTATCGGGATACTTCTCACGGCTGTTGTCCTTAACGCAGTGGAGCGTCTTGAATCCTGCGTGAAGGCATATTCACTTAATTCGTGGCTGCTTACCCTGTTGATACTTGTTCCGGCAGTAAAGACCGGGAATACACATCTTTACATAGCCGCTTCTTTTACTTTGGCTACAAAGGGAATCATAATACCCCTGTTCTTAAACAAAATTGTCAGACAACAGAAGATAATCCATGTAGTAGAGCCATACATAAGTAATTCGCTGTCTCTTGCCCTGTCAGGAATCTTAATCACAATTGTTTACGCCTCATTGAGTAAAGGCATCTCTGTGGAAGGCTTTTCAAACCATGTCTTTAAGGTCTCTATTGCCGTTATCCTGATAGGGCTATTAATTATGATAACCAGAAGAAAGGCGATAACCATGGTAGTAGGGCTCTTGTTTATGGAAAACGGGCTGTTTCTCGCAGGCTTTTCGTTTACCTCCGGAATGCCTGTAATTATTGAGCTCGGTATCATGTTTGACATGCTTATGTGCGTTATAATACTGGGTGTCTTTGTCGTTCAGATAAGACACAAATTTTATTCTGTTGATCTTGACAAATTGACGACAATACACGATCAATTAACTACATTGAAACATTGAAGGGATAAAGTTGTCGGGTATATTAATAATACTTCTCGTACCGATTATTACAGCACTGCTCTGCTATTTCTCAAACAACAGAAGAGTCATTGAGTACATTAATCTGATCGGCATCGCTGTATTGTCCGTTGTATCAATATTTCCCGTATCTTCAGCGCTTTCATCACCGATATATTTCTTCAGGGGAATATTTTTTATGGATGCGCTTTCCGCCTACATACTATCTATAGTGGTATTTGTTTCGGCTGCGGTGGCTATATATTCCGTAGACTATATGGGAAGTGAATTTAAAGAGGGATTAATAGGCATAAAGGATATCAGGTATTTCTACGCATTGCTGCATTTATTTATATTTACTATGTTGCTCGCGGTTGTGTCTAATAATATTGCCGTCTTCTGGATGGCGATAGAGAGCACGACTATTGTGTCATCCCTGCTTGTGGGGTTATACAAAGACAAGGCGTCTGTGGAGGCTGCATGGAAATATATTATCCTCTGCACGGTAAGCCTCGTTTTCGGACTGCTGGGTATATTTATTATATATTATGCCTCTGCTTCCGTACTGGTCGGAGAGGGCACGTTGAACTGGACTGAACTCAGGGAGATAGCGCATGATATGAATCCTGAAACCATGAAGCTGGCCTTCATATTCATCCTGGTAGGATACGGCGCCAAAGCCGGATTTGCGCCTATACATAACTGGCTGCCAGACGCCCACAGCCAGGCGCCAACTCCGGTCAGCGCCCTTCTCTCAGGTGTGCTGATTAAGTGTGCCTTTCTGGGGATTATAAGGTTTGCAATCCTCGGAAACGAATGTCTGGGGATATCTTATTGCGGCAATCTCCTTATTATGTCTGGCTTAATCTCTATGGGTATTGCAACTGCATTTATACTCTTACAAAATGACTTTAAGCGGTTACTCGCATATCATAGCATTGAACATGTCGGCATTATAGCAATCGGCATGGGAATAGGCGGTTTTTGGGGTATTTACGGCTCATTACTGCACGTGCTCAACCATGCAATTGTAAAGACCCTGTTATTCTTTACAACGGGCAGGGTAAGACTTAGATATCATACTAAAGAGATAGACAAGGTAAAGGGCGCTATGGTTGTGCTGCCTGTTGCAGGCACAGTAATGTTACTTGCGGCGCTAGCTATTGCCGGGAGCCCTCCATTTAATATCTTTCTAAGTGAATATACTATTCTCAAGGCTGCTGTTGACGGGGGAAATTGGATAACGTTTTCACTTTTTACCATATTCGCCGCCATAATATTTGGTGGAGTGCTTAATCATTTCGGGGGTATGGTATTCGGCAAATCCAATATAGGCCATGTGCATGAGAAAGGGCAAAAGAGAGGTTCTAAAATGAGCCTCTTAGTCATTGCCGTAATGGCGGTAATCATGCTCGTGCTGGGTCTCTATATCCCCGGATTCCTTGACGAAATTTTAAATAAATCTGTAAAGGTTATAACAGGAGATTGATACAAAATGACTGAAAATGAGAAATATATAGAAGTCGAAAAGAGTGAGTTCAGGAGACACTGCATAACGCTCTGTCAAAGTAGGAAGGCTACTCTTCGCCTTATGTTTGCTACGGATGAAAGGGCAACGGAAAATTGCTTTAAGGTATACGCCGTATTTTCTGCGTGGGGCAGGGATATATTCCACATTCCATTCATCAGACTTCAGGAAGACAACCCGATATTCAGGAGTATAACTGACGGCGTTCCTGCCGCTCATTGGTATGAGCGTGAGATAATGGATATGTTCGGCCTGGTACCGAAATTCCACCCCGATCTGCGCAGGCTGGTATTTCACGATTCATTTCCAGCGGATTCATACCCACTCAGGAAGGACTGGACTATATCAGCAGATGATTTGAAAGAATGGGGTGATGGAATCACAAAGAAAGTGCCTTACGATTTTTTGAAGGTTGAAGGCGAGGGCGTCTATGAAATTCCGGTTGGGCCTGTACACGCAGGGATAATAGAGCCGGGGCATTTCAGGTTCAGTGCAGTCGGTGAAAACGTATTGTATCTTGAGCCTAGACTGTTTTATACTCACAAGGGGACAGAAAAGCATTTTGAGGGTATGAGTTTCT
>JBHHYW010000456.1:0-2795 GCA_046757745.1 Candidatus Scalindua sp. | reverse complement strand
AGTAAATATGTTACAAAAATTCCATCACCCGAATTTTTTACAGCGTCAAAAGTTTGATTGAAGGAATATCCGGTATTCCAAGCGGCCCTCTTGTGAGCCCTTGCCAGTTGTTCATTACTGAAAAATAGCTACCTGAATACCAAGGGTAATAATAATGAAATAGTCATCTACAGTTCTAAGAGAAATTGTGGAAACTACTATTGCTATCAAACTGTATGTTTTAAGGTATTTATTTGATAAGAAAGTTTATATGTTTACGTCCCTGTAAAAACAAACTTTATTTAAGACAACTTATCCACATCATTAAGATGTGGTGTAGTTTTATGGCTTGTAGAATGAATTGGGATGATAAATCTATATATTATTGAAGTCAAGGGAAAAGAAATGACTGAGGGGGCTCACGCAAAATCGTAAAATAGTCAGTACATATATTCAACTTATCAACCACCTGCAGATTAGATAGATTAAAGCCACGCCTACAGCAGTAACAGTCAATGACCTCAAGAACCTCCAGATAGCTGTGGCCCATTCATTAAAGTCTGAAGCGCCCTTTGTGGCCGCTTTCGTTCCTTATAATCTATTTTCTTTAGAAGAAACTGTTTTTACAGCTTCCGGGGAAGGGATTTTTGTGACGACAAATGATTTTGTTGATAGCAAATCCTGGTCGTCTCTAGTGACTATGGAGATAATATTTGGGCCGTCTTCAAGTGGAATATTGCTGGCAAAAGAGAGGCTTGATTTGTCTGTTTCAGACGCCCCCCTGTTAGACCTATAAAACACCTTATCATCATTTACAAGGATGTAGACATATTTTATTGTCTTGTCATCTATGGCTGTGCCGGATAGAGAGATATGTTCCTCTCTAAATGTGTCATACGGTTTTTGTGTATCAAGTTCTATTCGCGGGGGGACGTTTTGCAAGAAGAGGTCCGGGGGCTTTTGCTGATTTGACTCAGCAAGCTTATTATTAATTTCTACCTTATCTGAAAGTATCCACCCAAATCTGCCTTCCGGCATTTTGACGCGATACCACGTCCGGGTTTCTTCATCAGCCGTAAGAATTGTTCCCTTGTCTGCATAGGCTACAACTGGAGTTGAAGGTGATTTGCCACTGTAAATAGGGATGTAATTATCATTTACTTCAAGGACCTTTCCCGTTAATTGCATTTTCTCGCCATTATTATCCTGGTCTACATTAAATTTCAATTTACCGGAAATACGGGTCCCAAAAGTGGTATCTGCAATAGTTATATCAACAGAAAAACTGTCGGCATCCAGAGTGTCTCTTACCGAAAGCTTTAACTTAAAGGATTTTGATTCCCCCGGCTGTAATTCCCCTAATTCCATTTTAGCTTTTTCTATAAAGACTTCTTTATGGTTCAAATCTCTCAGGGCAATAATATTTTTTTCTGATATGCCTTTGCCGATATTCTTAACAAAGAGTACGAGGTCTACGACCTCTCCTTTCTGTATTATTCCATCTCCGTTTCCTGTCAGCCCTTCACCTTCGTCAATTATCTGATATGAATATGAAAAAACAGGCCTGGGCAGGGCGTCAATTGATATTGCGGTTTTTATGTCTTCCGGAGCATGTTCGTTAAATTCAGAGAATTTAATGAGCAGCTCGTCTTTTCTGCTTAGAGAATTTTGTGGAATTTTTATTGTTTTGGAGGATGTTTTTGTCACACCGGGTTCAATCTTACCAAAAACAAACTCGTGCTTGTCGAGGAGAAGGTTCTTGGATTCTGCAATACCTCTCAATTGGTATAAGGCGTCCTTACTATTGTTTGTGACACTAATTTCTATTTTTAGTTCTTCCGATGCTTTAAGCTTTCCATTAGACGGAACAAGTTTAAAATTTGTGGCAACCGATGGGAGAGCGGTAGATTCGCCGGTAGACCAGTCAATGTCCAGGGTATTTAAGGCATCTGAAATTTTCACATCTTCCTCTTTTTTGAAATCTTCGAATATTGGTTTTAGCCGGTTCAAGAAGCCATCGTTATTATCGTACGAAGGGGTATTCAGGATAATTTTTTTAGCAAATTGTACTTGTGTATCTTTCTCCAGGTCCGGTATTTTATAATAATCTTCGTCTTTTTCTTTTTGCTCTTTTGTTTCGCTATCAGTATTAGTAACGTATAGATATTTAATCTTTTCATAAGGTAATTCAGCTTTTGAATGTTCGTCTAAGTGTTTTTTTAAATCTTTTTCTCTGAAGTGCTTGCTTTCATTGAATAAGATAATTTCGTCTGCTGATACTTGTGATTGAACAAGCAAAATATCAGGCGTAATACCCACCGATTGTATATCGGTAAAGTTTGGTGTCAGGTACTTTCCTACCGTAAGTTTTAACGCCGCTCCATTCATCAGATCGACCAGTTGCTGTATAGAACCCTTCCCGAAACTAATATCACCGATAAGGATCGCCCGATTATTATCTTTCAGGGCGCCTGCAACTATTTCTGCGCCAGAGGCGCTTCCCGCATCAATAATTACAACAAGCGGGTTTTTTGCGAGATCTTTAGAAGACTTTTTAGCCTTTTGGATCTTTTGTTTACCCATTGGTTCTACCGTTACTACAATCATTCCTGAAGAAAGAAACTTGTCTGCAACGGCAATGGCCTGGCCTAACAAACCTCCTGAGTTATTTCGAAGGTCTAAAATGAGTCCTTTTAACGTTCCGCTTTTTGCTGTAAGTTCCGAAATATTTTCTTCTAAAGATTGTGATGTATCCTCCTGGAAATTTCTTATCTTTATGTATCCTATGTTACCGTCAACTAATTTTGAGTCCACGC
>JBHHYW010000455.1:0-2807 GCA_046757745.1 Candidatus Scalindua sp. | reverse complement strand
CCTGAGATTATGAGGGGTGTTCGGGCTTCATCGATCAAGATACTGTCAACTTCGTCAACAATAGCATAGTTCAACTTTCCCTGTACCTGTTCTTCGAGGCGTATCCTCATGTTGTCCCGCAGGTAATCAAAACCAAATTCATTATTTGTGCCGTATGTAATATCGGCTCTATAAGCAGCCTTCTTATCATCATAACTCTGGTTGCTCTGTATTGCGCCTGCTGAAAGACCCAGAAATTCATACATCGGCAACATCCAATTCATATCTCTATTGGCAAGGTAATCGTTCACGGTAACGATGTGAACTCCTTTGCCTTCCAGTGCATTGAGATATGCCGGTAACGTTGCAACAAGTGTTTTGCCTTCACCCGTTGTCATTTCTGTAATATTTCCCCGGTGTAATACTATACCTCCTATTATCTGGACATCAAAATGCCTCATCGTTTTGTCCGGGCTATCTGCATTGGGTACTAACAATATTCTTCTACTGGCCTCTCTAACAACGGCAAAAGCCTCAGGTAAAAGGTCGTCCATCGTCTCTCCAGCGGCAAGTCTTTCCCTGAACTTATCTGTCTTTTGTCTGAGTTCAGCATCGGTTAAAGTCTGTAAACCGCTTTCAAGTGAATTTATATGCTCCACTATCGGCTTCAGGCTTTTTAAAACACGATCGCTGGCAGTACCAAAAACCTTTGTAAAAATACCCATTTATATGCTTTAGGACTCAAATAATGTAAAATTTCATTAAACCAGATTTGAGAAAAAGAGTCAACTCAAATTAGAAGTCTAACTGGAAAACGGAACATTCCAAATAAAGCATCCCCCGAATCATCAATTCACGGAAAAGGAAAACAAAATTAGAATAATGATGTGTATTATGCTACTATCTCAAAAGATCATATAAACATTCATAGGATGAATTATCTCGTTTGTATATTTATTAAAGTTGATCATGCCTGTAACCTTCCTCACAACACTGGTATTAAGCATCACGTCCCTTCTGGCAGCCATTGTCGGAGGAGCTACCGGAATGGGTGGAGGTACGCTTTTGCTGGCAATAATCATGCTGCTAGTCAGAACCGAGTATGTTATACCCATGCACGCCACTTTACAGTTTATCAGTAACGGTACTCGCGTTACCATTTTCCGGAAAAGTATTAACCGGAAGATTACCGGATATTTTATGGTTGGAATCCTTCCCGGAGTCTTGCTTGGGATTTATACGTTTACCCTGCTAGATAAATCTACCATACGTCTTGTCATGGCCTTGTTTATCTTGATTTCCGTTTACATACCAAAATTCAAATCAAGTGGTGATACCAATTTGAGAATATTTATTCCGGTAGGTTTTGTCGCAGGAGTTATTGGGATATTTTTCGGAGCGATTGGGCCTTTTATTTCACCATTCTTCCTCAGGAACGATATATTAAAGGAAGAACTTGTAGCTACCAAAGCCACTGTTCAACTTATTGCTCATTTTCTAAAAATCCCATTGTTCGGCTTCATCGGGATTAACGTTTTTCGCTACTGGCAATTAATCCTGATCCTCAGTATTTTCTTAATTGCGGGTACTTTCATAGGGAAAAGGCTACTCAACAAGCTTTCAAAGAAACACTTCAAAAACATTTTCAAAATCATTCTTACGCTGGTAGCTATTCAAATGCTGGTGAGATATTTTATTTGAACCGGCAGTTAACCCGACTTTCGCTATTCGTCCCTGATTTCAACAAATTTTAAAGTTTTCAAAAACATAAGTAGTTGCAAATAAAGGATCCAATTTATTAAAAAGGCCCCAAATGCCCTAAAACCTTGTGTAGTGTACTCTCTTGAATCTTTGGCGGCATATACAGAAGATTGTTTTGAAGAGTCAGTTCTCCTTGCGCTGTAAGTATCCCTATCAATACTAATTCTCGCAATTTTATATGTGGATGCAAACGTGTCCAATATTTTATATTTATATGGTCTTGGATGAATGTAAAAACGCAATGTAAGGATATCTCCATTTATAGTCCACTTGCCTGCCTTTTTCTATACTCCCCAGTATCCGTATTTAACATAAAAGCACCGTCATTGAAGTATTCAATCAGTTGAATTTCTCGTTCTAGTTCTGTTTTCAATTCTTCCTCCGTAGGAAAAACCAGCCGATACTTTGAAGCAAAAAGCTGTTCACTTAATTATAAAAAACCAGATCAATATAAAAATGGGATGTCACGCCATTTAACGCAAGTGCCGACCCCCTGCTTTCACAGGAACTCCAGCCTGTCTACGCGTGGCGTACAGACAGGGAGTTTGCTCTGGAATCTTTCAGAAATGAAGGATATATAATCCCACTTGATATTGAGCAATAACCTGAAAAATGGTAGATGACAGATCATAGATTGGTTTGTATACTGTAACTGTTTAAGATTTACAATTGACATCCCCTCAATTCCTCCTTAGCTAAATGAGGAGAGGTAGAGGGAAATCTATATTTTGTATTGATTGCACAATATCACTTACACGAACGGCCTATCCAGCCGTACAAGATTTTGAGCAACAGCACAGGAGGGATATGACTCTTGAAGATTCTGATTCTAAAATTATATCTGGTTTTCTCCGTTCTCCAACTGTTTTACTCACATCAAACAAGCGCTGATAATTTAAATGCCGTACGAGTTATCGTAAATGGTGAAATAATTACGGAATTTGATATTAGACGACAGGTAGCTAAAGCCTTACATATTGCCAGAGAAAAGTACGGGGATTTAGGATTCCAACAGAAAGAACGCGAAATAATCTCTAAGGGTATTGATGAATTAATTGATAGAAAAA
>JBHHYW010000454.1:0-2809 GCA_046757745.1 Candidatus Scalindua sp. | reverse complement strand
ATCCTGTGACCCCACCATATCTGTCTTGAGATACACCAGTCTCTTACGTTTTCCAGCCAACTCATATACACCTTTGTCCATCTTTCGGGATAGAAACTGACGTCTCCTTTATTTTGTGCTTGAATTGCCTCATCTGCCAGAGGTTTCATTTTAATGAACCACTGGTCAGAGAGATATGGCTCGATAACGGTTCTGCAGCGATAGCAATGTCCCACCGAGTGAGAATGTGGTTGAACCTTCACAATATGTTTTTCTTCTTTAAGTTCCTCGATTAATGACTCTCTGCACTCATATCTGTCCATACCAATGTAATTTTCCGTGTCGCATTTTATCGTGCCGTCTTCGTTCATCATCACAATGTGATCTAAGTTATGCCTCTTGCCAATTTCGAAGTCGTTTGGATCATGTGCGGGAGTGACCTTTACTGCCCCAGTTCCAAATTTGGGATCAACAGCTTTATCTGCGATTATGGGTATTTCACGTCCTACCACAGGGAGTATGAGCATCTCGCCAATCATTTCCCTGTATCTTTCGTCATCAGGATTTACTGCAACGGCAACATCACCCAGCATCGTTTCGGGGCGTGTTGTAGCAATTGTGATGAAGAGATGCGGTTCGTCCCGGAAAGGATATCTGATATACCATAGATGTCCTTCGTGGTCTTCATGTTCTACCTCATCATCTGAAAGGGCGGTAAGGCATCTCGGACACCAGTTAATGATATATTTTCCTTTGTATATAAGCCCTTTCTCATATAGTTTAACAAATGCCTCTTTTACAGCTTTTGATAAACCATCATCCATCGTAAATCTTTCCCTTTTCCAATCACACGAACAGCCCAGTTTTCTTAATTGTCTCAGGATTTCTGAGCCGTACTCTTTTTTCCATTTCCATACTTCATCGATGAACTTTTCACGTCCAAGTTCGTGACGATTAGATCCCTTTTTAGCCAATGCTCTCTCTACGACGTTTTGTGTTGCTATGCCTGCATGGTCAGTCCCCGGCATCCACAATGTATTAAAGCCCTGCATCCTCCGCCATCTTATGATTATATCCTGCAATATATTATTGAGTGCATGTCCCATGTGTAAAACGCCTGTAACATTTGGCGGAGGAATTACTATGGTAAACGGTTTCTTGTCCGGGTCCGGTTCACAATGGAAGAAGCTGCCTTCTTCCCAGAAGCTATACCATTTGTCTTCTACTTCCCCGGGATTGTATTTTGTTGGTAAATCAGTTTTCATCTTCATCCTTCAAAAGTTTATATTCAATACTTTCAACAAGCGCCTGCCAGCTTGCTTCAATCAGATTTTCAGATACTCCGACTGTACCCCAGATATCTTTGTGATCGTGAGATTCTATTATTACCCTCACCTTTGCGGCGGTTGCTTCTGTAGGATTGATAACGCGTACTTTATAATCCATAAGATGCATTTCCTTTAGAGACGGATAAAATTTTTCAAGGGCTTTCCGTAATGCACCGTCCAGGGCGTTTACAGGGCCGTCTCCATCGCTAACCGTCAATTCGTTTATGCCACTTACCTTTATTTTAACGGTTGCACGGGTAATTGATTTACCGTCTTTTCCTCTTTCTACAACTACCCTGAAATCTTCAAGATCAAAGAAACCTTTGTGCCTGCCTATTATTTTCTTAACGAGGAGATCGAAAGAGCCCTCTGCAGACTCAAAGTGATACCCCTGGTTCTCCAGATCCTGGACTTTTTTAAGAATCTTTCGCATTATTTTCTGATCATGCCCGATTTTGTATTTTTCTATCTTTTTTAGAATATTTGAGCTTCCGGACAGTTCAGAAATTAAAATCCTTCTTTCGTTCCCAACCGTTTCAGGTTCTATATGCTCATAAGTACTCTTATTCTTTTGTATTGCGTTTACGTGCATACCTCCCTTATGAGCAAACGCACTTGAACCAACAAAAGGTTGGTTGGCCATGGGTACGAAGTTTGCCACCTCATTGATATATCTTGATATTTCCGTAAGTTTTTTGAGTTCAGTACTGCCAAGACATCTGAATTTATTCTTTAAAACCAGATTGGGGATTACCGAACACAGGTTAGCATTTCCGCATCTCTCTCCAAGCCCGTTAATTGTTCCCTGTACATGCCTGATTCCGGCGTTAACAGCGGTAATGGTGTTGGCAACTGCCAGTTCACCGTCGTTGTGCGTGTGTATACCCAAAGGGATCTTGATCTTGTTTATGACGTTGCCGGTAATCTTTTCTATTTCATGTGGTAAACAGCCCCCATTGGTATCACAAAGGACAATCGTATCAGCACCTGAGTCCTGTGCTACTTTCAAAACCTTTAATGCATATCTTGAGTTGTTCTTGTGGCCGTCAAAGAAATGTTCTGCATCGATAATAACCTCTCTTCCTTTTGATTTCAAGTACTTGACTGTTTCAGAAACCATTTGCAGGTTTTCATCTAATGAGACCTTGAGAACCTCGGTTACATGAAAGTCCCAGCTTTTAGCGAAGATTGTTAAGACAGGCATCTCTGTTGAAAGCAGTGCCTTCAGGCCGGGGTCCTCCGATGCCTTTTTATTTGCCCGCTTTGTACTGCCAAAAGCCGCGACTTTAGCGTTCTTCAGTGAGGTCTTTCTGATCTCTTTGAAAAAATTCTTATCTTTGGGGTTTGATAAGGGATAACCACCTTCAATATAATCTACACCAAGATCGTCGAGTTTAAGGGCTATTCCGATCTTGTCCTGTAAAGAAAAGGAGATACCCTCAGTCTGGCTGCCGTCACGCAGCGTTGTATCGTATACAATTACTTTCTCTCTGGTTTTCATG
>JBHHYW010000453.1:0-2821 GCA_046757745.1 Candidatus Scalindua sp. | reverse complement strand
AAAAACTTTTTGTAGGTCCGGCAATAAAGAGTATATCGCAATTTTCAGGAACCCGTTTCTTTTTTAATAAATCAAGGGGTATGATGTTATAATTAGCGCGTTTTATCGAATTTGCCAGATTACCCAGACCTGCACGTTCAAAATCGCCAGAATCTCTTTCCCCATGTCCTTTGGTAAAATAGATTGTTGTCTGCTTTTCCTGTGTAACGTTTAAAATTGAGGATGTAAAAACTTCTTCTCCCTTGAACTTAAAAGGAAATTCTTTTTCGATTACCTCTGATTGTTGCACATGTTTACTTTTGTCTCCGCATGTAAAGATTATTGAATTTAACTGCAATTGCTCCAAATCCATCTTTAGCTTTTCTGCCAGCTCTGTTATTTTAGTACGATCTGTCAGTGGATTTAAGAGGGTAACCTTTATCTTGTCTGTCACATATCTATACTCTTCAAGTATATCTATGACCTGTCCGTAAAAACGATAATCCTTGTTTTGTACCAGAAGTGAAGTGATAAAAACCGGCTGGTCAAGGCTTTTCAGTATCTTCTTCGTTTTGGCTGATAATGTATATCTTCCGGATGCAGTAAAGTCACATCGGTAATAGTGTCTATCATTAATATAGCTGATGAAGACAAAGATAGCTATAGCGATAAGTATCATAAAAATGACATTAGCGCCGATTAAGGTTTTCTTTGTTCGCAAGCCCTGTTGCGATCCTGATGTTTTTGCTTCTTCATTCAATTACTTTTCTACCTCCATTTTCTACTTTCAACATTTCGTACCGTAATAAACAAAAGTAATGCCGAAAAGCTTACATAGTATATTACATCCCTTGTATCCACAATACCTTTAGTAAAAGACTCCCAATGATCAAAAGTCCCCGAATATCTGAGAGTCTCGTAAAACCAACCTTCACCGTATGTACTTAAAAAACCAATTACCCAGAGTATTATCAATGAAACTATACCTATTACAGCAGCAACAACCTGATTCTTTGTGAATGATGATACCAGCAAACCAACAGATACAAATAGACCTCCCATAAGTATCAGGCCTATGTAGCTGGAAAAGATTGGCCCGAAGTCTGGGTTTCCAAAAATAGTCAGGAATAAGACAAATATCCATGTCGGCAAGATCATCACAATATACAAACTCAGGGCTGCGAGAAATTTACCAAATACCACATCAAAATCTGTAACCGGCGAAGTCATCAGCGTCTCAATCGTTCCGGATTTTGTCTCGTCTGCAAAAAGCTTCATGGTGATTACGGGTGTGAGCAAAAGGAGGAAGAATTGGATTGAATCCAGGCTGCCTTTCAGGGATGCTTCCTGCCAGAATTGTAAATTACCGGCAAAGAAAAAACCCGATGCTATAAGAAAAACAGAAATTACTACATACGCTATAGGTGAATAGAAGTAGGATTTGATCTCTCGTTGATAAATAGTAGATACGTTACGCATTGTCTGAAACTTCCTCCGTTTCCCTGGTAGTAATTTGATGAAAGATTTCCTCTAAAGTGACGGTCTGTAGCTTCATTTCGCGCAGTATATAATTATCTTTTACAATACACTTAAATATATCTTCTCTGATATCTTGTTCTCCAGAACCTTCGACATAAAACTCATTAGCATCTCCCTTTCCTTTCCATGATACTGAACGCACACCATCTATGCCGGACAAACTGTTCTTTATCTTTTCACCATCACCCTTTATCTCTAAAACTACGTTTGAACCTGTTTTTATCTGTTTCATGAGGTTTGCCGGTGTATCCATTGCAACTATCTTACCCTTGTCGATTATCATGATTCTGTCGCAGACCATTTCAACTTCCGGAAGAATGTGTGTTGACAGCAGGACGGTATGTTTTTCGCCTAAACCCTTAATGACCTGTCTGATCTGCATGATCTGGTTAGGATCGAGCCCAATGGTGGGTTCATCAAGAATAAGGATTTTCGGATCATGTATTAAAGTATCAGCAAGGCCAACCCTCTGTTTGTAACCTTTTGACAAAGTGCCTGTAATCTGATTCTGCACATCTTGTATTCCAGTTAACTCGAGACAATAATCTATTTTCTTTCTTCTTTCTCTCCTGGGTATATTTTTTAGTTTGGCGCGAAACATCAGATACTCATTTACCCTCATATCCAGATATAGCGGGACATTCTCAGGTAAATATCCAATCTGTTGACGCACATTCAGTGAATCTGTAAATACATCGAAACCGGCTACGGTTGCTGTACCGGCCGTTGCCGGCATGAAGCAGGTTAGAATCCGCATGGTAGTCGTCTTGCCTGCGCCATTCGGGCCTAGCAATCCTACCGTTTCGTTTTCTTCCACATCGAAAGATATGCCATCTACAGCGTTGATATCTACGTAACGTTTTGTTAAATTTTTTACATTAATCATATTACAGATCTCCAGATCGGGCTTTTTTGATGCTATACGCTTTTTTATGTTAACAGTACTTTGAGTAATTAAGTTCCCTTAATCTTAATCTTTTGTAACAGCCTCATCAGTAATGCTAAGCTTTCCACTCGCAAGCTCTTCAAATGCCGTTTTAACAGGCCCACTCGAATCTGTCTCAACCAAAGCCGGTGAACCGGCCATCAATTCCCTCACCCTCCTTATTAACAGAGAAGTCAGTTGGAATTGTCCAAGATCTTCCATTAATTTGTCTGTGCGTTTGGTCATTCTATAAGTAAAAAGTTTGAATTTATTAAAACTATTACTTTTACCATGTTTTTTGCTTTCGTCAAGAAAAAAAATTCACTTGTCAAGGCAAATAGAAAATGTCAGGTTTTTGACAAATTAAAAATGTCAGTA
>JBHHYW010000452.1:0-2836 GCA_046757745.1 Candidatus Scalindua sp. | reverse complement strand
GCCCCGTTATTCTATTATAATGGGGCAGTTGTAGTCAAGCGGATAACCCTATTAAGCAATTTATATAACAGTACCAAAGTATACTTCTTGCACTCTCTATGCTTCTTGTATGTTTATGTAACATATGAGCTTACAGTATATCAATAACAATATAATGTATATATAGAATATATATGGTATGCTCACTCTGTATATTGCGATAATATTGTACATTATTATAATACATGAGTATTACTGTTGACATATACACATAATTAATATATATTCCTTCAGTCCAGATTATATAATAACTTTTAGCTGCTTGGAGTGCTATATGAAACCGACCAACAAAAATCGAGAAAAATTTATTGAACTCGCAGAAAAAAGAGTGATAAAGGCGATTAAAGACATAAGGCTTATCGCCAATCTTTCTAACAGGGCAAACTATGCATATAACGAACAGGATGTAAGGAAAATATTCAACACTCTCAATAATGAAATAAAACAGGCCAAAGCAAAGTTCAGTTTCGTTAAACAAAACAAAACTTTTAAACTTTAAGGTCAGGCTTATGCCAGATATGACATGGTATTTTAATGAAATCAGTCCAACTCGAAAGAACAGGGAAGCAATGCAGGGCGAATTTTTTGCTTCAGGTAGCACTATAGAGAGCCTTATCAGAGAATCATTTCAGAACTCACTGGATGCGAAATCTGATAATACTGATGGACCAGTAAAGATCAGGATTTATAATTCGGGAGAAGAAGGCGCTTTGTCTCCTGCTTTAACTTCAACCTTTATCTCTGATGCGTGGGAACACTATCAGGCACATGATAACGGTCTTCATAATCGTCCAGGAAATGACGAGCATTGCAGATATTTTGTAATAGAAGATTTCAATACAACTGGCTTGAATGGGAACATTTCTGAGTACACAACCAGAGAAAACCAACTCGTTCTACTCTTTCTTAAGGGCAGAAGGTCAATCGAACAAAAGTGAAACGGACAGGGGCAGGTGGGGCATTGGAAAGTTTGTTTTCCCTAAAGCAAGTAGAATAAAAACATTTTTTGGGTTAACTGTCAGGAGTGAGGATAATAAAAAATACCTTGTTGGTCAAACAATTTTAAAATCACACACAGTTGACAATGTTGCTTATACTCCTGACGGATGGTTTGGGTGTCTACAAGAAATGGACAATGACCATCTTCACATGCCTGTAGATCACATTCATGAGAATCAATTAGTTGATAAATTTTCAGAGACTTTTAAGCTTAAAAGACAATCAGAACCGGGGCTTTCGATAATTGTTCCATTTATAGACAACGAGATTACTTATGAAAACATAGGATCGGCTGTTATTAAGGATTATTTCTGGCCTATACTTAAAGGCGATTTATGTGTGACGTTGGAGGATCCAGATCAGACTTGTGAAATTGAGTCTGGATCATTATTTGATTTAATTAAAGTGTTTGCAGGAGATGGAGTACATGAACGGGAGGCAATTATAGAACTTGCCAGGTGGGCGACAGAATTAGATGAAGGTGAATATATAAGACTAAAAGATCCAGGGAAAACTGGAGAGCCGAAATTATCTGAAAATTACTTTGACATTGATTTGCTGAACAAATTGGGAAAAACAATTGAAGCAGAAGATAAAATAGCCATAAGAGTGCCTCTGTCAGTACACGATAAGGATAGCGCTGAAGAAAAACATACATTTTTCAATCTTTTTATTCAGCGAAGTCCTGATTCACAGAAAGGAGGGATGCCTGTGTTTATCAGAGAAGGCATTATAATACCAAATGTGAAATGTACCAAAGCAAGAGGATATATTTCTCTGGTGATAGCAGAAGATCCTGTAATTGCAGATTTTCTCGGAAATGCTGAAAACCCTTCTCATACAGAGTGGCATGAGAATTCAGAAAATTTCAAAGGTAAATATAAATATGGCAGTCAGACACTCCGTTTTGTCAGAAACAGTGTAGCAAAGATACTGGAAATTATTGATCAGAGTTCTGAAAAAGAAGATAAGAATCTACTGGTTGATACCTTTTCAATTCCCAGTCCTTCAGAAGGGCCCAGAAGGCTGGACAAACCTGATGATAAGCCTGGTAAAAAGCCTGATAAGCCTGAAATACCTCCATTACCACCGCCAATGCCTAGGTATAGGGTTAGTAAGATTGATGGAGGCTTTACAATCGAACGAGGAAATAATCCTATTTCATTACCAGCAGAATTGTCCTGTAACGTTTTTTATGACAGAAGGGGTGGAAGGGCAAAGTATTCACACTATGATTTCTGCCTCGATAAAAAACCAATTGAAATTGAATTCGAAGGGACAGAAAATTTCAGGGGAAAGATAATCAGCTGACAGCAACAATTATAAATAAAGATTTTCGTATAACTGTCAAAGGATTTGATCAGAATAGAGATCTCCTTATCAAGCCGGTTGTGAAAGAGATGGAGGTTGCTGATGCCGAGGCTTAATTACACTGGTCGAAAGAAAATATTCAGGCATGATATATCCATAACTGTGTTTGATAGCAATGGTATTCTGAGTTTTGATGCGGACTTAAATACCGATAACTATAAATTACCTGAGGGTGCAGAAATATTTGTAGAAGCATACCGGCAGGCTGTATGGATGCGTTTCCCATATGGCACAGTTAAAGACCGGAAACAGCCTGAAAACCGTAGACTCTCTGATTTTGATTCTCTTGATGGAATTCTCTTCCGGGTCAAAATAACTCAAAGTGATGGTGTTCACGGGAAATTACTTGCAATTGCGGAAAGAATCAAGCCCAGGAAGCCTGAAGATGAAGATGAAAACAGAGAGTGTATTCTTCCTGCAAGGTCGT
>JBHHYW010000451.1:0-2842 GCA_046757745.1 Candidatus Scalindua sp. | reverse complement strand
CAGTTCCAAAAGTAGACAGAGAGGTTGGAAAGAAGACGATGGATTTGCTTGCCAATGCAACAGGAAAAGGTTTGGTCCGGTCGTGTCATGACTGTTCGGAGGGAGGGCTTGCTGTTGCGGCGGCAGAGATGAGTTTTGCAGGCGGGTACGGAATGGAACTTGATTTGTCTCGAGTGCCGGCTGAAACAGGAGTTGACCGGGACGATATTATTCTTTTTTCGGAGTCTAATTCGCGATTCATTGTTGAGGTGCAGCCAGAGAAACAAAAAGAATTTGAGGAGACAATTAGTGGTATTCCATATGGTTGTATAGGGAAGGTTTTGGATAATGATGTTCTTGCCGTCTTGTCACAGGACGGAGAAATGGTGATTTCAGAAAAGATATCTGATCTTAAAGAGGCATGGCAGGTGACTTTGAGGTTTTGATTTATTATAGTACCTAAAAGTTCCAAGTGGAAAGTGCCTAAAGTGACTAAAGTTAATAAAACAAACTGGACTCCTCTCGAAAGAGAGGAAAACCCCATGCTTTCGCAGGTCATGCCAGAGGCAGATCCGCACGGGTGGAGAATCCAGTCTGTAAAATAAGAAGGGAGGTATTCTTATGGATAGCACAAAGATAATGGTTCAGGGGAAAACACTTTCAGTGTTATTGGCTAAGGATGGCCAGGAATATGGCGCATTTTGTCCGGAGTTGGATTTGGTGACAGAGATGGACACACCTGAAGGGGCTATTGAAGATTTGATAGAATCTAAGCCTTCGGCAACTTTTTACTCCACTATGGAGTGCATTGGCCGTGTCAATGCGTGTCAAGCCACAGGCAGATTTATAGTGGTAAACATCGTCACGGACGATGTACTCCAAAACTTATTGTCTTGGAAACTTTGTGACAACTTTGAAATTCCTATGCATATATTTAGAAGGAGAAGCAATTACGAGAAAGAAAAACTATGGATGGAAGGCGCCTATATTACATTTATACGATCCCGACTATTGTGAATTTGGCTGTCCAATTTGTACAAATGCAAGAAAAGGAAATTGGCTTGCCAAATCAATCCAGAGCATTGAGATGGCATTAACTTTTGGTGGTTGTCCGTGGGGAAGAGCCAGAGAAAGGAAATACGGTGTCAAACCAAACGAACTTTTATCATCCATGAAATCATCCTGAGTTTATTCCTGGCAATTCGTATCTAAGGAATTTTGTGGATGTCCTTTCTGATAAATTGAGACAGAAAGATAAAAATGAATAGTGCATGGCTCTTGCTTTCGCAAGGAATCCTATATAAAAACCTGGAATTCTAGTGAAGGAGAGTTTGTTTAGAAATGAAGGTCATTGGTTAGATTTCTGGAAGCCGGCAGCAACGATGCTGACGACTTTTATCTACTTTCCAAAAAGTTTTACAATTAAAGATGCAGGCCGTTATGAAGCTCCAACGGTTAAGACCGAAGAGGTTTTTAAAGCCTCCCCTTCAGGTAAGTTTAAATGAATGAAATACATTGCCGTTCCATCCTCATATGAAGTGCGTCCACCGGCTATTTCTATTTTAAGTTACGAAGAGGATGTTCTCTGCAAAGTTAAGATTAATATCCCTGATACTGGTAAAATGACTGAAGATATTTATGTTCAGATGACTTCAAGAGAAGGGGATCTTGGTGTCCATAAATTAGTCATTAAAATGAAAGAGAGAAGCCAATGAGGTTTTTAAAACAAAAATTTGATTTGACAAGCTATGCTTCATTACCAATCCCTCCTCTTAGGAATCCAGAAGGCTGGAGAGAAATAAATATCCATGAGTGTGCGGAGAGGCTCGTTCCACTAAGCACTATAAATCTAGATCAGATTGATGTTGATTCCCGGTACTATAAAGAAAGGTATTCTAATGCAATGAAAGAATGTTATGTGAGAGAAACAGTAGCTCGGCAGCTTTGTAAAGCGTCTGAAATGCTCCAACCGGGATGGAAAATTGTTATCTTCGATGCATGGCGTCCCGTGGAACTCCAACTGCAAATTTTTGAGAAATACAAGACGAAACTAAAAAACAAATATCCTGAGTACCCGGAACATAGACTTAATCAAGAAGTTCAGAGGTATATTTCCTTCCCTTCTTCAAATCTTACATGCCCTTCCCCTCATGTGTCAGGGGGAGCCGTTGATCTTTCTTTAAGAGACGATTCAGGGAAGAACTTAGATATGGGAACTGAATTCGATGCATTTTGCGAGGAATCATATACGTGCTATTATGAGTTAAAGCTTGAACAGGGTGGGGAACTCACCCATCAAGAACAGATCCGGCTGGAGAATCGAAGAATCCTCTATCATACTCTCACACGTGTTGGATTTACTAATTTTCCGGAGGAATGGTGGCACTTTGATTATGGCAATCAATTTTGGGCTCGAATTAAAGGAAAAGAGGCAATTTACGGAATTACTTCCCTTAATGAATATTCTAAATTAAAAAGGATCACGAGGATTTAAATTGAGAAATGAATATGAAAGATAAATCACATAGTAAATTTAGGCCCCAAGCTATTATCCTTCGCACAGCGGGAACCAATTGTGATTATGAGACCGGGTATGCCCTTGAAAAAGCCGGTGCTGATGTTGATTTAGTACATGTAAACCAATTAGCTAAGGATAAAGAACTTTTAAGTTCTTATCATATTTTTGTTTTACCGGGTGGTTTTACATATGGGGATGACATTGCCGCAGGGAAGGTCTTGGCGAACCAGCTCAGGTATCATTTATTGGATGGGCTTACACGATTTGTTGATGATGGTAAGCTGGTTATAGGGATATGTAACGGTTTTCAGGTTTTAATAAAAATGGGATTATTACCGGGGATAA
>JBHHYW010000450.1:0-2842 GCA_046757745.1 Candidatus Scalindua sp. | reverse complement strand
GCTGAAGCATAAACAAATATTGGAAGAGTTTGACATAGGGGAGTTAAAGGATCAGAAAATAGATATAACAGAAGACGGGCGTCGGCAGGGGATATCAGAATTCCTGGTAGATACAGATGAAGGCATCGATGCAGATTCAGACTTTAAGGATGTCCTTGTTTATGCCGCTAAAAGAGAGAAAAAGGCATTCGACTTTTATGATAGTATGTCTAAGAATGTTGGCGATTCTGAACTGCAAAAACTTTTTGTCTGGCTGGCACATGAAGAATCGAAACATAAAGAGGATGTCGAGGCATTATTCTGGGAGGTAATGTATCGTTAGTCTGTAAGCCGACAATTTCTTGCTTTTTTTGAACTGAAATTGTCACCTTATAGACTGTTTTACCACACCTTCGGTGTGTTAAAGAAAAATTGTTAATGCTTGTCCTCATGAAAATGGGGAACAAATCAAACAACCTTATAATTTAGCTATCATTCGTTACATAAACCTGACAGGCCTCTCTTTCGAGAGGATTCCAGAATTGGGAATCCTCTCGAAAGGGAGTTCTGCCTCCCGATCTTTGTACTAATAAGGGAAAGTTTGAAAACCGCCTGTCTGCCGTGTTCGACACAGGTAGATAGGTTTATAAAAATTATTTTTTTGCGGAGCAAAACTCCTAAATTAGCGAACGAAGAGAGCTAATTTATATGATAGACTACCATATACATACAAATTTGTGTGGTCATGCAGTAGGAGAAATGGCCGATTACGTCAAGGAGGCGATAAGTTCTGGTCTTGAGGAAATAGGTTTTAATGATCATTTGCCTTTGAATGGTGACAGTGGTAAGGAACAAAACCTTTCTATGTCACTTGATGAACTCCCGTATTATGTAAGCGAGGTTACAAACCTGCGTAAATCATTCCCGGAGATTCGAATTAAGTTAGGAATAGAAGCCGATTTTACTCCAGGTAATGAATCTTATGCGAGAGAGCTTTTGACAAGGCACGATTTTGATTATGTAATGGGTTCTGTGCATTACATTGGTGAGTGGGCATTCGACCATCCTGGAGAACGCAAGGAGTGGGATAGCAGGGATGTAGATACTGTTTACAAGGAGTATTTTGGATTATTACGTAAATCTGCGCGTACTTCACTTTTCGATATAATCGGACATTGTGATCTCGTGAAGAAGTTTGGGAACCGTCCGGTTGGAGGGATCTCAAAGGATTTAGATGATACGGCGAAAGTCTTTAAAGAATGTGGTGTTGCTATAGAGGTAAACACCTCTGGCCTGAGAAAGCCGGTGGGTGAAATCTATCCGTCATGTGAAATACTCAAGGTATATCGAGAATACGATATACCAATTGTTTTTGGTTCAGATGCCCATACTCCTGATGATGTGGGTAGAGATCTTGATAAAGCCGTATCACTTGCCAGGCAGGCGGGATATCAGGAATTTGTAACGTTTGAGAATAGAAAGAGGAAGCATCAGAAGCTTGATTATAGTAAATCAATTGTAAATTCTCAATGAGTTGAGGGGATATCTTCCAGCAAATCTTTGCCTGTTTGAATTGCTAGTTATAAGAAAAAAAGGAATATATATAAATAATATTAATAAACCCTCCAATATTTTTCAGTTGAAAGGAGCCTGATTTATGTCTGATGATATGAATGGACCATACAGCGAAAAGGTGATGGATCATTTTATGAATCCCAGGAATATGGGAGATATAAAAGATGCAGATGCTGTAGGAACAGTGGGTAATCCCGCTTGTGGTGATGTGATGAGGTTGTACATAAGAGTAGAGGACGATAAAATAGCAGAAGCGAAGTTCAAGACTTTTGGTTGTGGAGCGGCGATTGCGACAAGCAGCATGGCCACTGAAATGATTAAAGATAAATCATTAGAGGACGCCTCGAAAGTTACAAACGAAGCAGTTGCTGAAGCGCTGGATGGTTTACCGCCGAACAAGATGCATTGTTCAGTTCTGGCTCAGGAAGCCATAGAAGCTGCCATTAAGAATTATAAGGAGAAGAAGTAGTAAAAAGTGGTTTTCGGACGTGGTTTCAGAAAGTGCCAGCTAAAAGGAGTGTAAGAGCGCCTTCACTTAAAATAGGAAGGCGCTTTTTTTGATATCACAAGGGTAGCCAGATGGGAGATATAATAGGACGGTTCAAAATTTAGCCATGGGCAGACTTCTCTTTCGAGAGGATTCCTGTTGGAGCCTTCTCGAAAGAGAGGCTGTTAAGAAGCGCCTATTTACGACTATTCAGTTTTTTATATAGAGACACTTCTCTCCTTGCCTGCATGAGCATTCCTTTTTCACGGTAGACAACTCCAAGATTATAATGAACATCAGGTAAACCAGGGTTCAACTCAATCACTTTCTTATATTCAAGTATTGCATCATCGTACATTCTCTTCTTGCTGTAAACTATAGCCAGGTTGTAGTGTGCGGATTCGTCATCGGGGTTTAATTCCAGGGCGTTTCTGAACGAAGCAATGGCGCTGTCATACACCTTCTTTTTGTTATAAGCAATACCAATATTAAAATGGGCTTCTGCATATTCGGGGTTAATCTTGATGGCTTTCTTGTATTGTGAGATTGCCTGTGTGAACATTACTTTTCTTCCATAAGTAGCGCCAAGATTATTGTATGCCGCAGCGTATTCCGGGTTATTCTCAATTGCCATTTCATATTGTTCGATTGCGTCATTGAACATTTTCTTACTATCGTATGCTACTCCCAGGTTATTATGTGCCTCTGCATAATGTGGATTTAAATCCAGGGCAGTCTTGTAAAATGATATTGCCTTATCTGTCTTGCCCTGTTTAGAATATACTACTCCAAGATTATTGT
>JBHHYW010000449.1:0-2842 GCA_046757745.1 Candidatus Scalindua sp. | reverse complement strand
GTCAAATTCTGTCCGGAGTATCTCCGTTTATAGCCGCAAGATACCAGATCATGGTAATGTGTATGATATTTGGCTCAGCGGGTGTCTCATCAGCCTTCTTTCTGACTTTGATCAGGTCTAATTTCACAACTAAGGAGAAAATTGATGAATAACAGGAACATCTACTTCTATTAGTTTCACCAAGTCCTGCAAGTAGTTTGGTACCGGAGAATGGATAAAAGATTTCCAAATGATTTAGAGTATATCACCGAAATTATTCTTTCGAAAGCAAACGTAAATACTTCTAATAGATTTATAGTTGGTATCGCAGGTGGTCCCGGTTCAGGAAAATCCACTTTTGCAGTCAGATTGAAAGAGTTAATTAATTCTAAAGCGAAGAGTGATCTGGCACAGACATTTCCTATGGATGGTTTTCACAGGAAGAATTCTGAACTTGAAAGATCCTATCTTATCTCTGTAAAGGGCGCCCCGGAAACATTTGATGTGGAGAATTATATTTCAATGCTTAATAGGATTAAACTGGGCGAAAACTTAAAGACTCCGATATATTCCCGCGAGATCCATGATGTTATTGATAATGCCTTGCCTATCGAACCAAATCATAAAATAATAATTACAGAAGGAAACTATCTGTTTGCTGATATGGAAGGATGGTGTGAGATTAAGGATATTATTGATTTAAAGATATACCTTGATGTCGAAAGGGATGTGTGCGAGAAAAGGTTGCTGGAAAGGCACATGCGTGGAGGAAAAACAAGGATTGAGGCTTTAGAGAAGATCAAGAGAGTTGATATGAAAAACTTTGATTTGATTGCACAAACCAGTACATACGCTGACGAGATAATAAAGTGAGAAAAAAATTATTAAAACTATACAATACACCAAAAAGGATATGTAGTCATGGAAGGACTTGGCCATTCCCGACTTTTTTAGGATGCCAACATGAAACCGACAGTAAGAATAGCTACAGCCCGGACCCCTGACGGAGGCGAAATGGAGCTTTACCAGCATGATCGTGATTTCTCGATTTAGATCAACGGTCTGGATTTGCAATAGTAGAATCAACGATTTCATTTCTTGTTTGGTGGAAATCATCGATAAATTCTCTTGCCCTTTCAGAAGTATTCTCAGTTAGTTTTGTCAATAAATCGGTAAACAGTTCTTTATCTGTTAATCCTCTGTTTATTGATATGTTTAATTCTCTTGCTGCTGCCTTTAATTCTGTCAGTTCAGGTCTCAATTCTAATTCTCTCCGTTTATCTTTCATAAATCCATCAGGGAAGTAGGTCACTTTCAAGTCAAAAGGATAATTATGCCAAAAGAAATCTACTTTTTTGACTAAACCCACTGCTGGCAAAATGTCGGGGTGATCCTTAAACATATCTTCAATTAGTATAGACGACCAATGATTATACCACGAACTTAAAATATAGCCTTTTAGCCTTGGGTTTAAGTCATTTTCTATTTTTTCGATTAATTCATCGTAATTTTGGATTATTTTAACATAATTGTTTGCTCAACAGCATTTTGATAAAACCCATCCCAAAATAATACGGGAAGTCTGTAAAGCTGATTATATAAATCTTCTTCATTTGCTCTTCTTGTGGCTCTTTCTTCTTTATATATTTCACTGATAAATTCATCAATTATTATAATATCAACATTTTTACAAAATAAATATTTAAATAATTGTCTTCCTTGAATGTTTTCGATGTCAATTCTTGCTTTTTCTGCAAGTCTTCTTAAAATCTCTACTCGAGACAATGAGCGCATTTTGAGAAAATAAATACCGTTTTCGTGGTTGAAAATACTTTCAAAATCATTTTCTTTGTAGTGTGAGTTTAATTCGTTAAATATATGTTCCATATATTTATTTCCCATTTTTACTGATTATTTTTATGATATCTGATAATTTAAAAAATTGATTTTTATTTAAAAAGGTTTGAAACGCTTCATTTATTATTTCATAAACTTCCATCTTATTCTGCTTTTCTATAATCCTTTCAATCTCTTTATTTAAATAATCTTCGTTATTGTTTAATGTCAGAATACTGACAGTATTATAAGAAGGTGTTCTTTTCTGAAACGTTAGAACGAAATCAGTTTTTAGTCCTTTTTTTCTGTTATCTTGAACAACAGAATTTGCAGAATATCCAAGTGTTTCTATTGAGTGTAAATGAAATCCCAGTTTATTGAGATACAATATTAGATTTGTCCAAGTTTCATCATCTAAACTATTGAACATTAAAGAAAAATATTTACCAGGTTTTAATATTCTGTATATTGTAGAATAAACCTTATTCATCAATCTATTGTAATCATTGATGTCCTTTCCTCTTTCTTTGGCGTTACTTATAACAATTTCATCTTCATAATCAACTTTGTTTTTCAACCAACTATTCCATAACATACTTAATTCTAAATAAGGTATTCTATCGCCGTGCGGTGGGTCAGTTATTACATAGTCAATTGAGTTATCTGAAATGCTAGTTAAAACTTTTTGTGCGGGTTCATTAATTAAACAAAGATTGCATTTATTGTTAATGATTTCTGCGGCGGTATTGCACTCAGATAACGTATAGTTAGCATAAAGCTGTTGGTTTTTTGCCTTAATAATTTTGTTAAACCTACTTTCAAAATTTTTCCAAACATTTATTTCAAAATGTTCTTTGGGTGTCCAATACCCAATTACCCAACTGCCGACTTCTTTCTTCTCAACGATATTACCATTATTTTTACCTCTTCTTTTTACAATGAAAACCATTTTGCTACTTTGTCCTAAACTCGAAGTGAAAACAAATTTTAAAATATCTTTTACTTTTTCATCTTTAATTTGTTTAAT
>JBHHYW010000448.1:0-2844 GCA_046757745.1 Candidatus Scalindua sp. | reverse complement strand
ACCATAAGGAGCACTGGTCCTGATGGAAGCGCACCGGCAGATTGTTGTAGCCCATAATTTCTCCATGAAGTGTTCATTGCTGATTCTGCAATAACACATGCTGACTGCTGGTATAGTAAGGGGACTCTATTGGCGAATCTTAGTAATCGGATTAACCCTTCTTCCGGCAAGTCTCCTCCGTATGCCAGTCCAACTTCAATTTGAAAGGGGTTGCCTCTGTATACTGATGGAGGTCGTGTATTTGATGTGAAAAAATCTGCATTTATTTGTTTTTTGAGGCTTTTTATTATGGCGTTTTCTCCAATTGGAGAGATGCAGTCAGTAGGGGGATTCATGATCCTCGTTAACTTGATAGCCTTGAAAAGTGCGTCTGCCTCCTGGACTGCGATTCTTGAAGGTCTGGCTTTTCCATTTAAACCTGCTTTTTCACAAATCTCATTTGCAACTCTTGTGCTTACTCTGGAGAAGTCATTAGTAAGGCAGGAGCGGAGATTCTTTGACGTTGTGTCATGCAGCATCTTTATCAAGATTCCCAGCTCAATTCCATAGGGATGTGGCTTTATCTCTTTTGGTTCGATTGGCAGTTCCTTTGACGCTCTGGAATATACTATTTCCTTGCCTTCAGGGTTGATGTATGTTATTTCAGTATGTGGATTGGCGATTGATGTTTGTTCGATGTATCCGTTAACGGATTGCCGGCCTTTCTGGTATTTTGCCTCTAACTCAATAACTACCTTCGTGCCTCGTTTGACTTCGTAATCGACTACCTCATCTTTTATAATTCGAGGTTCATTTTTTTGTGTGTCAATGACAAGGCTATAATGATGTGCAGGTGTCTTAGGTGACGTTTTCGACGTTATCAGTATTGGTTTGCCGGTTGTCAGCTGGCCATACATCCCTGCTGCTGATATGCCTATTCCCTGCTGTCCTCTTGACATCTTAAGCCTATGGAATTTTGAGCCATACAGTAATTTGCCAAAAATTTTTGGTATGTGAGATTTCAGGATACCTGGCCCGTTATCTTCTATAGTAACCCTGAATCTGTCTTCCGTATTTTTTACCTGATTAATCCAGACTTTAATATCAGGGAGAATTTTTGCTTCTTCACAGGCATCAAGTGAGTTGTCAATGCCTTCTTTAATAGTTGTAAGCAAGGCTTTTCTAGGGTTGTCGAATCCAAGTAAATGTCTGTTCTTTGTAAAAAATTCACTAACTGAAATCTCCCGTTGCTTTTTAGCAAGGTCATGAGCTGTAACCTTGTGTTCTGTTCCAGTCAGTTCCTTTCTTTTTTTTGAGGTTGTCATTTCTGATAATTTTTTTAATCGGTAATTGTCTTTTTATCTTCCATGATTGCATTGCAGTTACTGCAAAGAACAGATCCTTTCTGATCTGTATCACTCAAGACTTTTGACAAAAACATAACGCATTTGTTATTTGTACAATGGCGAAGTCCATATGTATGTCCCAGTTCATGAACGGCTTCAATAATTATCCTTTTTCTAAACAGAGTAAGATCCTCAGGTAGATTGTAAAATCTTTGCCTAAGCCTTGTTAAGGAAATTATAGCTACCTTTTTTTTTATGACTGCTTCTCCAAAAACGAATGTACGTTCAGGTACATATAAATCTACGTCTGCTATTCCCAGTACCCTATCATATCCTGTTAATCTTAATTTTTGTATTCGTTTCAGAATTTTTGTTGAATGATACTGTCTTTTCTGTTTGTGATATGCATAAGTTGGATCTTCTAATTGTCTGCCAATATCTATTTTTACATTAAATCTATCTTCAAGTTCTTTTTGTGTGTAATGTAGAATTTCTTTGTCTATGGTTCCTACCGGGATGATACAAATTTTTTCCCTTATAGCGGTATTTGATGCATAGATTGTTTTTGTGGCTGCATTTCCCATTAATAGTAACAGCGGTATTAGAATTGTGAGTTTTCTACAGCATTTTGGAACTGATATCATCTCTTGACAAAAACAACCGTCATGTATTACGCGGCTTGCCAGTGCAAAAAATAGAGTTTTCTATCAATGGTTGATAGATTTATATGATATTGCGGTTTGCTTACTTTTTGAGTGTGGAGGGTGGAGAAAAAACTGAAAAGCATATTGGCTGGAGAAAGAACATTGCTAATTTATAATCCGTATTCCTGTTGGCGCTAAATTCTAAGCTTACTATTCACCGTTTAAATTGCTGTTTAAACCGGTACCATGCGTTTTGATTATCTCAAGCGCTTGGGGTTTTGTAAAACCTTCTCTGCAGAGAGATGCATAAAAATTATGCATAAGCTTTGCCATTGTCTTCTGCAGGTCCATACACTGCGGCAGTATTTCATTCAGGAACCGCAAGCCTTGTTCTACCTCGATCTGTGCCATTAAATGTTTTAAATTGTCGTCCGCTTTATCTTCCACTGTTTTATGTAAACATTCTTACGAGTAAAAAATAGACCATCGTGATCAGCGTAATCAAGCTAAATTGAATTCCTAAATGTCTAAAACCTTGTATAACTAAGCGCATTACTTTTCTCCTACCATATATTGTAGATATTTCTAAGTACTGTACAACATTTGTGCAAAATGTCAAGTATTTTTTATAATATTTTTGTTTTGGGAAAAATTGACAAATGTAAAAGTGGTTAATTTCAACTATTTGACTTGGTTCCAATGTTTTAGAGGGTGTTTTCGCCTTATTTTAGCATTTTATTTTGTATCTTTTTAAACTGAAAAAAATAGAAATAATTATACCAATGTTTGATATGTTGGTAAATATGACTATCATCTATTATAGCAAGTACTTAGAAGTACTAATTGAGCCGATTTGTGTATTTTTTATTTTTTAT
>JBHHYW010000447.1:0-2854 GCA_046757745.1 Candidatus Scalindua sp. | reverse complement strand
TATTAACAGAACGATACAATAAGAAAATCCAAGGCGTAATCTCCTTTTATGACCGTGTTGTCATCCTTGGAACACTTCCCATTTGCCTGTATCCCAAATTGGGAGTAAACTGTTAACAAATTTATAAAACAAATACCACAAAATAAGGAATATTCCCTATTATCCTCCGGAATTATCCTTTTTATAACCTCTTTATTCTGGTGAACTATGACTGAAATATTATGGCAACCCTCGGCAGATAAAATTAAGTCGACACAACTGACTCATTTCAGCAAAAAGATTCAACAAAAATATGGAATAGATGATACTGATTTTTCCACACTCCACCAATGGTCTGTTTCCAATCCTGCTGAATTCTGGGAAGAAGTCTGGTTGGATTGTGACATCATTGCTTCCGCATCATATAAATCGGTTATGGGAGAACGTAAAATGCCGGGTACAACATGGTTTGACGGCGCAAGGCTCAACTATGCGGAAAATCTACTTAGATATCGGGATCTGGAGCGAGAAGCAATCATATTTGTGAACGAACGCCAAAGGAGCGTATGCCTATCCTTTAAGGAACTTGCCGAGCAAGTTGCCCGTTGTGCTGAGGGATTGCGCGAGCATGGAGTGGGAGTGGGTGATAGAGTAGCCGCCGTAATTCCTAATTGCCCTGAAGCCGTAATAACTGCCCTGGCTGCCGGCAGTATCGGGGCTATCTGGTCTTCCTGCTCGCCGGATTTCGGCCTGAGCGGCATCTATGACAGGTTGGGACAAATCTCCCCGAAAGTATTAATTACTGCAAACGCATATTACTATAATGGCAGAGAGTTTGACTGTCTGGAAAAGATAAAAGGAGTATTGGGGAAAATTGCATCCATTAAAACGGTCGCCTTAATCCAATTTACTGATACTCCATATACTTCATTTCCCAAGAGTCAGGCATGGGAGAAATTTGTGGATCACAAAGAGTCCGAATTGTCTTTTGAACAGCTTCCATTCGATCACCCTATATCTATACTTTATTCTTCAGGGACAATGGGTATTCCGAAATCAATTGTACATGGAGCTGGAGGAACCTTAATTCAACATCTAAAAGAGCACCGCTATCATTGCGACTTAAGACCTGGCGACAGGTTATTATACTTTACCACATGTGGCTGGATGATGTGGAACTGGCTCATAAGCGGACTGGCATCCGGAGCCACTATTGTGCTTTATGACGGCTCACCGGGCTTCCCTGATATCGGTCATCTGTGGAGGATTATCGAGAAGCAGAAAATTACCCACTTTGGCACAAGCCCAAAATTCCTGGACGTTGTAAGAAAAGCAGACTATCTTCCCAAAGATAAACATTCGTTCAATGCTTTAAGAGTAATCTTGTCCACCGGTTCACCCCTGTCCGCAGAACTGTTTAAATGGGTTTATCAGAATGTCAAGACTGATGTTCAGTTAGCCTCAATTTCCGGAGGGACGGATATTGTCAGTTGCTTTGTGCTGGGATGTCCGAATCTGCCGGTCTATGCAGGTGAAATTCAGGCTAAGGGTTTAGGAATGGATGTGCATGCCTTTGATGAACAGGGAAATTCTGTGGTTGGGAAAAAGGGTGAGCTGGTTTGTACGACTCCTTTTCCTTCCATGCCGATCTGTTTCTGGAACGATAGGGATGGAGAGAAATACCGGAAGGCTTATTTCGATAAGATTCAGGGTGTTTGGGTACATGGAGACTTCATCGAAATAACTCCCGGAGGAGGAGCCGTAATTTATGGCAGAAGCGACACCGCCCTTAATCCCGGCGGTGTGCGCATTGGAACTGCGGAGATATACCGGCCTGTAGAAAAATTACCGGAAATATTGGACAGTATAGTTATTGGTAAAAAATCTAAGGAAGATATAAATGTTATATTATTTGTTGTCTTAAAAAAAGGCCTTAAACTGGATGACAATCTACGCGAAAAAATAAAAGCCATAATTCGTCAGGACGCCACCCCGCGCCATGTGCCGACAGCCATATACCAGGTCTCAGAGATACCTCGTACAATCAACGGAAAGAAAGTTGAAAAGGCTGTGACACAGATTTTTCATGGCGAAGAGGTCTCAAATACATCCGTCTTGTTAAATCCGCATGCCCTGAAAGATTTTGAGGAACTTGTCCGGGAAGTTACATAGCTTTTAATTTCGGAATCATCCACCGTCTTACGTTTGCGTTTCCCATATCTCTTCATAATATAAATTTAGCTTTTTAACCCGTAATTTGCTACTATCGAAAATAGTAATATTGACTGAAAAGACAAGAAAAAAAATGTTACCAAAAATTACTGATACAAGCCCTGAAGCAGAGAAGATTCAAGTGTTACTAATACGTAAAGCAAGTACCGCCAAAAGAATTTCCAGGATGCGTTCGCTTTCACAGACCACAATTCAACTATCACGGCGAGCTTTATTACGATCCAACCCAAACCTAAGTGAAAAGGAGCTAAATCTGACGTTTGTATCTCATCATTATGGTAAAGACTTAGCTGATCGTCTTTGTAAATACATGGAACGAAGGTCAGATGAAAAGTCCTGATATAATATCTGCTGTAAAACCGGTAGTTGAAGGCTTTGATAAATTAGGTATACCATACTATATTGGCGGTTCTGTAGCCAGTTCAACTTATGGATTAGCCCGTTCAACTTTAGACGTAGATATGGTATCGGATTTAAAATCTGAATACGTTCATCAACTGGTCAAAATGCTCGAAGCAACTTATTACATTGATGAAGGTGTGATTTTGAATGCAATTCAAAGACGTTCAACATTCAATCTTATTCACCTTGAGTCAATGCTCAAAGTGGATGTATTCGTTGAAAGAGAGCTCGTATCACAAGG
>JBHHYW010000446.1:0-2854 GCA_046757745.1 Candidatus Scalindua sp. | reverse complement strand
ATTGTTATAACAAATGGACTAAGACTTTTGAGGTAAAAACATTATGAATATGCGATTATTTAGGATCTTGATTGTATTGTTGCCGCTTTTTTTCCAGGTTTTATGCAAAATGCCAACAGTAGCAGGCGCTGAGGAACATGGCGAACGCGCTCACGAGGAGCATAGTGAGGAAGAACATACCGATAAGCACAGAGTACAAATTTCTCCACAGGAAATGGAGGATTTTGATATAGAAGTGGCAGAAGCGCTTCCCGGGAAGCTGCATATCGACTTGCAATTGCCCGGTGAGGTTGTTTATGATCCGGCCAGGGTGGTGCACATTGTACCGAGAGTTCCGGGCATTGTAATAAAAGTACAAAAAAAAATTGGTGATAAGGTGAATAAAGGCGAAGTCCTGGCAGTTTTAGAAAGCAGAGAACTTGCATCTGCTAAGGCGAATTATCTTGCGGCCATTGAAATTCTTTCTCTGGCCGAGGTAACTTATAACCGTGAAAAAAAACTGTGGGATAAAAATATTTCCTCGGAACGCGAATATCTGGATGCCCAGACACGATTGGCGGAAGCCCGGATTCAGTTACATAAATCCCAACATCAACTCATGGCCCTTGGTTTCTCAAAAGAATATGTAGAAGAACTTAAGCATGATTCAGAAGACATGTCACGCTTCGAAATAACATCACCGTTCAGTGGGACCATTGTCAAAAAGCATATTACATTGGGTGAAAAGGTGAACGACCAAAACCCGGTGTTTACCGTTGCCGACTTCAGTACTGTCTGGGTTTATCTAACGGTCTACCAGGGAGATCTGGAATCGGTTCATATCGGTCAACCTGTTACCATACGAGAGCAACAAGGCCAACACAGCGCTGAATCCAGGATTGATTATATTACTCCCTTTGTGGAAGAGTCCACACGTACTGCAACCGCCAGGGTGATTCTGGATAATTATGAAGGTGATTGGCATCCAGGCGCCTTCGTATCGGGAAAGGTTATTATAGATGAATTTGAAGTAGGAATTTCAGCGCCTCGCACCGCATTGTTAGTCATTCAGGAAAAAAATGTTATATTTGTCAAGACCGATGACGGTTTTGAACCACGCCAGGTAACTCAGGGTAGAAAGGATGAGGAAAATATAGAGATATTATCAGGTCTGAACAGGGGTGAGCATTACATTAGCAGAGGAGGATTTACTCTCAAGTCAGAACTTGGAAGGAGTAGTCTTGAAGGAGGAGGACATGCACATTAAACAAGTTAGTGCATCCTGCACAACTCTGTCAAAATTGCTACAACGACATCCATGTCGTTGCTTAACGCCATTTTGGATATGTGCTAACGCACAAAAAACATTTGAAATATTATTCTTTCGACTTGTTCGGTGTTAGGAGATAGTCTATGGAAAAACTAATTGATTTTTCACTAAAGAATCGGATGTTAATGATTGTTTTTACAATTATAATCATTGCCGGTGGTTACTACAGTTACAGGAAGCTTCCTGTTGACGCTTTTCCGGATGTTTCTCCGAACCTGGTGCAGGTATTTACAATCACCGAAGGGTTGGCCCCGCAGGAAGTAGAGAAATACGTCACCTTTCCTATTGAAATGGCCATGACCGGCCTGCCGGGGCTGGAAAAGATCAGGAGTGTTTCCAACTTTGGTCTCTCCGTGGTGAATATATATTTCAAGGATGGTATGGACATCTATTTCTGCCGTCAGGTGGTCAACGAACGCCTGCAGGAAGCCCGTGATCAGATTCCGGAAGGATTTGGCGAACCGGGAATGGGCCCTATATCTACAGGTATGGGACTGGTCCTCTTTTATTATCTGGAAGATACAACGGGAAAGTATTCCCTTGAGGAACTCCGCACAATTCAGGACTGGATAATCAAATTAAACCTGCAGACCGTGCCGGGTGTAACTGAGGTGTTGGGTATTGGCGGCTTCGAGAGGCAATACCATGTTGTTGTCCAACCCAAAAGTTTACTGCGTTATAATATAACTCTCCAGGAGATAATAGAACGTGTAAAGGCCAATAATCTTAATGTTGGAGCGCAATACATCGAGAAAAACCGTGAAGAATTCATTGTGAGATCTGTGGGGCTGGCCAACGGAATTGATGATCTTCAGAGAATTATTATTAAGACGGTAGATGGCCGTCCTGTGTATCTCAGTAGTATTGCCGATATCCAGATTGGAGGAGCAGTTCGACGCGGTTTGGAGACGAGAAACGGACAAGGAGAAGTGGTCGCAGGTATGGTTATCAAGCTATTCGGAACCAATGCCTCGACCATAATAGAACGTGTGGAAGAGAAGATAAAGGAGGTAAATAACATCCTGCCTGATGGTATTCGAATTGTTCCTTATTACCAGCAGAAAGATATTGTCGAGGCGTCGGTCAGTACTGTGAGAAATGCCTTGATTCAGGGTATTGCGCTGGTGGCTTTGGTATTGTTCGTATTCATGGGTGGTTACCGTCCCAGTCTCGTGGTTGCCATAGCCATTCCCTTTTCCGTCATGTTTGCATGTATTGCCATGTATTACTACAATCTCTCGGCAAATTTAATGTCTCTGGGAGGGCTGGCAATTGCCATTGGCATGATGGTAGATGGCACCATTGTTATGGTGGAAAATGTGGACCGTCTTCTTCGGGAAGCAGAACCAAATGAGTCTAGGATACACGTAGTCTCCCGGGCATGCAAAGAAGTTGCCCGCCCTATTACGTTTGCCATATTTATTATTGTCATAGTTTTTTTGCCCCTGTTCACCCTTCAGGGAGTTGAGGGTAAGACATTCAAGCCGCTTGCTTATACTGTCTCCCTGGCAATGCTGGGTTCGCTGGTTTTTGCTATACTGATGG
>JBHHYW010000445.1:0-2858 GCA_046757745.1 Candidatus Scalindua sp. | reverse complement strand
TTTTATCAAGTAAAGCGCTCCGATCGGCAGAGCAGGTGAGCAATTGAACGTTATGCTCTTATGGAGGTAGGCTCTATGGAGGTAGGGACATGTCAAACGCTCATGTCAGGGCTAAATCAGCAATAAACTATATTGTTAATTCTCTATATTTTTTGTATCTTTGTTCAAAAGCTTAACAGAGATTTCACCGGAGGGGTGTTTTGTCGAAAACTAAGATTGATTTGGACGGGAAAACTTGGCTACAATATTCAATTTCGATTTGGTCAGACATTCGTAAATCGGGAGAAGAAAATGGATTATCTCACCCGGCTATTTTCCCGAACATGTTGCCCGAGAGACTAATTAAAATATATAGCAACGAAGGTGATTTGGTTTTTGATCCATTCGCTGGGAGCGGTTCCACACTCATCGCAGCAAAAAACCTCAGAAGGTTTGGTAAGGGGATCGAACTTTCTGAGCAATTCATAAAACTTTACAAACAGAGAACCAATAATTTGAATTTATTCGATGACCATGAGTTTGAACCTGAGTTAGCAAAAGCTGATGCGCGCAATTTGTGTAAGTATATCGAAGAGAACTCAGTTCAGCTAACAATCACATCTCCACCTTATTGGGACATACTCAATCAAAAGCGAACAGCTGATTACAAAGAAGCTAGAAAATACAGTGATTTTGAAGCTGATTTGGGGAATATTGAGTCATATGAGACTTTTTTAGCGAATCTGAAGGATATTTTTTCCGCTGTGTATCAAGTAACTAAGAAAGACGGGTTTTGCTGCGTGGTTGTAATGGACTTGAGAAAAAAAGATAAATTCTATCCATTTCATATGCACATTACAGATTTCATGCTAGAAATTGGCTTTCGATTAGATGATACTATTATTTGGGATCGAAGGCAAGAATACAACAACTTGCGGCCATTAGGTTATCCTTATGTATTTAGAATTAATAAAGTTCACGAATTTATCCTGATTTTTAAGAAATGAAAGTAACCATCCTGCAGAATTCTGATGGGAGTTTTTATAAAGCTATAGAAGAAGGGCTGGATTGGGCAGATAATATATACTTAGGAGTCGCCTATGCAAATTACGGCGCCTTTGATTCACTCAAAAGTCATGTCCAGATTTTCTTACGTAACAACGGTAAACTCAGAGCTCTTTTTGATATTGAACAATTTGTCACCGAAAAAAAACTGATTGAAGAACTTGCTACAATTCCTGGTGATTCCGAATGTAAAGTCTTCATCAATACCCAGCAAGATGATAAATCCTTAGGGTATTACCACCCCAAATTCTATCTCTTTCACAATACAGAGACATATCGTGTAATTATTGGCTCTTCAAACTTTACGCTGGGAGGACTTCGGAATAATGTTGAGTGTAACTTAAGTATTTATGGTACGCAAGACGAACTTTTCTCCTACTTCCTCAATTATTTTGACAACCTCTGGACTGCAGAACATTCTATAAATATTTTAAATCACGGCGACCTGTTAGATATTTACCAAAAAGCATTTCAAAAAAACACAAAAGCTGATCAAGCTAAAGCCAAAAACCTGCAAAAGTTAAGAAGCAAAATTCAAACCAAGGCAGGTCATATAGTTCAATCAAAAAAGGTCATCCTAAATGAGGAGTTTGCTTATTTGTTGGGATTGATCAGCGCAAACAGCAAATTCAAGATTAAAGAAAGAAAATTAACAATTGACCTTCACAGAGGGCTAGCGAATAAAGGTAAGCCCTTCGAAGGTCATTACCACAACCCAGATATTAGTGACTACAAAATATCTCAATATGATGCACACAAAAAGGATGTTGATAGAATTACCGAAAATCTTAAACTGCTAATAAAGCAACTTGAGACAAGAGACCGATTGTCTTCTGAGCACATCGACGGTTATCATTTTCAGATTCATCTTAGGTTTGATAAAGATTCTGTCATATTGAGGGAAATCCTTAATTTGAATTTAGTCATTCAAAGGGGAAAGGTCGTCTCTTTCGTGCCAGAAAGTATTATTGAATCCAACAAGAAAATCATAATATCGTTTCTTAAAGGTTATTGCGATCTCAAAAGTAGAATTAGCGTAAGCGATGGTATATATGATACCAGGAAAAGAATGTACGGCCTTTTGAGGATGGGAATAAGTCTTCCACATAATGCTGCTCAACTCATGGAACAATTCTTAGATTTGTTCAAGAAGATTGGTGTAGAAAAAGGTGTTAACGCAACAGACCCGTCACGAAGATCAAGAGAGAATCTAATTCGAATCGATGTTAGACATGTCCCTTATGAACTGATCGGAACACATTGGAGAAGAATACTTGTTAATGACTTTGTTTCTTACATGAAATCGAAAAAGGGAGGATGAGGACTGGGTTCATTAGCATAACAAGGCATGCAGCCGATTGAAACCGCCGTGCTTTTTCAAAGTTCTGTGGTGCGTTCAAAGTTCATTTCTTTTGTCGCAGTTGATCCTCTGCGGTTTCAACGGCTGATGCAGTTGTTAGGAGTAAAGAAATGAGAAAAATTGGTATAGTTATATTTTGCCTAATAGTAGCATTCTACGTAAGTGAGACATTGGCAGCCGATTTAAATACGATTATGATGGAAGCAACATGCAAGATTTCCGGTCCAGGCTCATTGGGCACCGGATTCATAATTGGTACGCCTGACAAAGAGAATCCCGAAAAAGCATTTTACACACTTGTCACTGCCGATCATGTTCTCCGTGCTGTTCAGGGCGAAATAGTTGTTTTAACTTTCAGGCAAAAGCAGAAGGATGAGACTTGGACACGCTTAGAGATTCCGGTTCAAATTAGGAGCAAAAAGAAAGAACTGTGGAAGAAACATCCCAAAATGGA
>JBHHYW010000444.1:0-2863 GCA_046757745.1 Candidatus Scalindua sp. | reverse complement strand
TGGTTAACAATGCGGGAATCACGAGGGATAAACTTCTCGCTCTAATGAAAGAAGAAGACTGGGATGATGTGATCAATATAAATTTGAAGAGTGTGTATAATTTCTCCAAGGCCGTAATAATGACCATGGTAAAGCAGAAAAGCGGAAACATACTCAATATAACCTCTGTCAGTGGTATTGCGGGTGTGGCGGGACAGGCCAATTACTCAGCTTCCAAGGCAGGAATGATTGGTTTTACAAAGGCCCTTGCTAAAGAGGTCGGTAAAGCAAATATTAATGTGAATGCTATTGCGTGCGGTTTTATAGAAACCGACATGACCTCTGAGCTTCCGGAAGAGTACAAGAAAAAGATGACAGATATGACTTCACTAAAGCGATTCGGCACAACTGAAGACGTGGCGAAGGTGGCAATGTTTATGCTTTCAGACGATGCAAAATATATTACCGGCCAGGTACTGTCCGTTGATGGAGGGCTGGCGTTATAAATACAGATAATTGTTACAAGTTGCGAGTTCCGCGTTGCGGGTTGAAAAAGAAATTAATCTTTTTAACTCGTATCTCGTAACACGAAACTCGAAAACAGAACCTGTTTTTAAGCCTCTGCGCTTTTTGGTTTATAAGACAGAAGGGAGTTTATTAAAAATGATCTTCTTGTTAAAGGTTCAAATAAAAAAATTACCTGATTTGCCGGTGAAGGACTTCCTGGGTTTTGTTGTCAAGGAATGGGAATATTTTATAAGGATGAAAAAAAGGGGTAGGATACTTGCCGGTGGAAAACTGGCCGGTAGCAGAGGCGCCGCCGCTATTATTGAAGTTGATACTAATGAAGATCTTGACCAACTCGTAACAAACCTGCCACTTTTTCCATTCTTCACCGATATAGAAATAACCCCGCTCGTTCCCACAGACAAGGCTTTGACTGATGTCAAACGCATCCATTCGCTTATGAAGTAGGAGTATAAAGGCAAAAAGAACTGGAAAAAGTATTTAATTGGACGAGGTTAATAATATGACCAAAGGATTTAAAGAAAGTATTAAGAAAGAGTTGATTAAAAGCTTAAGCACTGAAAAAGAAATTGCTAAAATTATTTTATTCGGATCTTTCATTCATTCCGACAAACCGCATGATATTGATATCGCTATATTTCAAACGAGTAATGATAAATATTTAGAATTGGCATTAAAATACAGGAAGTTAACCCGTAAGATTTCGAAGAAGATACCGTTAGATATTATTCCAATCAGATATGATGTAGAAAACACCTCGTTCTTAGCAGAGATTGAAGCTGGAGAAGTAATCTATGAAAAATGAAACAAAGATTTGGCTGGAATATGCTAAAGAGAATTTGGAATCTTCCAAGGTACTATTAGAAAGTAAATTATATAATCCTTGCCTTCAAAACATTCAACAAAGTGTAGAAAAGGCAATAAAAGCGATTTTAATCGAAAAATCTATTAGATTGAAGAAAACACATAGTATTAATGAGCTAAAAAACATTTTAGATGAAAATAAATTAGACACAAGATTGAGTGAAGATGATTGCGATTTTCTTGATTCAATTTACCTCCCTTCCAAATATCCAATGGTCAATGTTTTACCATTCTATGAACCCAATGAAGAGATTTGTCAGAGGGGAATAAAAGTAGCAGAATCTGTGATCCAGACTGTGCAGAACATAATAAAATAACTCCACTCGTCCCCGCAGATAAGGCATTAACTGATGTCAAACGTATCCACTCACTTATGAAGTAAACGTACTTGTTCGATATCATATCAGTTAAAACCTTATCTACTTTTAATTGATTCTAATACTTTATTAATCTAAGATGTTGAATGTTAAGAAGTCATAATAAACATAATATCTTAATAGTTAGGTGGTGCTATTAAATCTTCTAGCCAGTATAAAGGGGGGGGGCTGTGATGACAAGAAAGATTATTTGTCCGGTATGCAAAGGTGACGGTTGGTACGTAGGGGAAGGTAAGTGGGGGTGGAAGTGCCAAATCATCCTGCAGTACTTGTAACAGAACAGGCGAAATTATGCTCTTACAGGGAACCGAAGTCTGCAACCGCTGTAATGGGTCTGGGTGGGAGTATACTTCTACAAGCAGGAATACCTGTAGTAAGTGCAGTGGTAGAAGATTTACAAGGACAGGCGATTTGAAGAAATACTAGAATCTCAAATTTGCTTTCGTTCAAGCAAGAACGAAGTCAGGTCTTTAATCTTGATATTATCCGATCTTGAAATGCACTACTTAACTATAAGCAAGTTAATAAACCCAGAATCTAAAGTGTCAGTATGCAAGGCCCTTGACCTTGTGTTAAAATGTGGTGTCAAGAACGTCAAACAAATATTTATAAATAACAAAACTATACAGGTACTTCTTTTCTCCTAGAGCATTCTTCTTTCTTTGTTTTTATGTAACAATCAAGTGCTTCACGTGTAACTTCTGCTAATGACTTTCTTTCATTGAAAGCAATTGTTCGCAAGAATTCATACTGTTCTTTTTGTATTGCAGCAAACAGTGTTACACGTTCTTCCGTTTTTTTTCTTTTCATTTTATCCTCTTAATATCCTAAACCTTACACTTTTATCTTTTTGTTAGATTTTGTTAAAATGTACGTTAAAAACCTACGGATTAATAAGTATCCAAATCTTGCGCTTTTATAGTCTATGTAACCTTAACAGTTACTGGTTCAATAAATGGTATAAACTTGACATATATTGCAATCTGATTAAATCGTTTCAATAATACTTCCTTGACATATTGAATTATCAGGTTTCTGTTCTCCTTGTTGTCCTCTATATCAAATTCCAATATTCTAATATCATCACGAAATATCAGACCTTCGTCAAACCAGAT
>JBHHYW010000443.1:0-2869 GCA_046757745.1 Candidatus Scalindua sp. | reverse complement strand
TCCTGTATTTCAACTGCCTTTTTATAACCTACGTTCCATGCATGTAGCTTCAGATATTTCATCAACTACTTGTTTCCCGATAATAAATCCATACCCAAATCTACTGAGCCTTCCAGGATGGCCAAAAGTTCTTTTTCTTTTATTTCATCAAGATATTTCTTTATCGTCCTGCTTGACAACGGCTGATTCAACATCTCTAATAATTCATTCTTCATTTGTTCATCATCTTTTACCTGCCCTGCAAGTCTCAGAAAATCGCCTATAAAATTCTCCTGGTTAACAAAATCTTCTGTTTTCTTGTCAGGCTTGATAAACAATCGTATCGATTCGGGAAAGATGAATGGGGCCTGGTTGAAAAACCGTTCAACCAGTATCTCCTTTGTCTCTTCTATTTTATCCGTCATTGTCAATTCATGATAAAGTGAAGATGAACCTGTAAGTTTCCATCTTATAACAATTCCCTTCTCACCTCTGGTTAGATTTGAAAGTTCTTCCTCACACTTGTCTGACAATAAATCTACTAACTCAAGCGATGTCGTAATTTTCTTTATGTTTACATTTTCCTGTTTCCATAGAATATTTTGAACCGGTCTGAATTCATACGATATTTTGTAGTTCGAATCTACCTTTATGAGATAACAGCCCCTGGGCCCGTCTTCATTTATATGCCTGCCCTGAATATTTCCGGGGTAAAGTATGAGCGGATCTTTGCAGATAACTTCCGGAGTGTGAATATGTCCGAGTAACCATAAATCCATGTTACCTGCCCTAAGGTCACTTATTGTACATGGAGAATAGGGGGCGTGTTCTTTTTTTGCACCTACATTTGCGTGGAGCAAGCCGATAGAAACAGTGTTTTTTTCACTGGCGTGAAATTTCAGAGAGAGGTTCTCTTTTACATCTCCTATCTTGTAACTTATTCCATAGATCGTAGTAATTACGTTGCCGTCTCTTTTGATTGGAACCCTTTCTACCTTATCGCCTGCAAGCAGGTGTACGTTCTTTGGAAATCTTATTTCTGTCAACCAATCTGATAAAGGGTCGTGATTACCGGCAACGATGATAACGGGGATCTTTGCCTTATGCAGTCTTTCAAATTGATCCCTCAACAGGATTTGTGCGCACAGGCTTCTGTCAGCGCCATCAAATGTATCGCCTCCAATCGCCATGAAGTCAACTTTTTCTGCCAGGCAGAGATCTATTATTTTGACAAACGCCTCGTTAGTAGCATGTTTGAACCGATCTGCCAATGAGGGCTCTTTGGTGGTCAGCCCCTGGAAAGGGCTGTCCAGATGCAGGTCGGCGCAGTGTATGAATTTAATTTTCATTTTTAGACGGGATTACATGATTATCAGGAATATAAAAATCTTGCACCTTTAATTTGGTGGGGCTTTTTTTATTGTTGTCGACAAATTCTTTCTTTTTGGCAATTATCCGATCAATTATGTAATCACGTTTTTATAAAAGATATTCCATTATCTCGTCGAGAACCAACTGTACATTCGGTTGAAAAGATTCTGATATTGTATCGTCTTGCAAATGCTTATGGTTATAAAAATTTAATTCAGGTTTATGTTTTGAATTGTCATACCTGAATATTAATTCACCATCCTTATTCTGATAATGGAAAGAATAGGAAAGCTTGTCAATCTTATAACGCACATCAAGATATTCAGTAAAGTAGAGAATAGATTCGTCAGAAAAAACAACATATCCCTTAACAAGCCCAATCTTTTCAGTTCTTAAATCGTTTGTTAAGTCGAAACTGATTATCAAACCTGTTTTTGAATAATCGTTTATTGTCTTTAAAAAGCCAGAGATATATTCAGTGAGCAACATATTCAATATCCTTTAGTTTGTTGAGTTCGTCCATAATCCTTTCTCTTATTTTCAATTCACCGGTCCACTGGACGTACTCCCGGTCCCCATCCTTTAAATCTTCTGCCCTAAAATCCTTTAAGAATATACCGGAAGATGTATTGTATTTTTTTTCAAGTTTTTCAATCTGTGCGTTTGTTTTTTTTAAACCTATTTCCATCCTTCTTACTTCTGCTGAAATAGCAGACTTTACAACATCCATCACTTTGCCTTTTTGGTCGTCATTAATTTCCAGTTTAATCATTACGAAATCTCCTCCTTAATTAAATGTCCAGGAAATTCAAAAGCAGCAGGCAAGAGAGCCTCTCTACTTTGAGTTTTTTGTGCATTTTTGTGGCAAATGAGTTGATCCCAGGAGCAAGAGACACAAAAAAATACTTAAATCAAGTTCATCGCTTAATGTAAGATATAATTTGGTTGGGCTTTGTTTATTGTTGTCGATAAATATTTTCTTTTTGGCAATTATACGATTAGTTGGCAGGTATGGCCAATTTTTCTACTTCATCAATGTTTAAATTTTGTTTTGCCTGCCACAAATTATAATTGTCTTGCATAATTAACCAACTTTCCGGCGAGCGTCCTAAAGTCTTGGAAAGACGTAAAGCCATTTCCGGTGTAATATTGCTTTGTTTTTTAATCAAACGATGAAATGTTGATGGAGACACCTTTAACTTTGTGGCAACAGTACGATAACTAATACCATACGGTTCAAGAAAAACTTCTTTGATAAATTCACCTGGATGGGGTGGGTTAAACATGTTCATTAGTGATAATCCTCGTAATCAACAACATAAACGTTATCTTCTTCAAATTTAAATACTATTCGCCAATTTTTACTAACATCTGTTGCCCATAATCCTTTTCTATTTCCCTTTAACGGGTGAAGTCGAAAACCTGGTAAGTCCATATCCTCAATACAAGTTGCTGTATTTAACGCTGTTAACTGTATTCGTAATTTTTTGTTATGGCTACTCTTAATACCTGCTTTATT
>JBHHYW010000442.1:0-2870 GCA_046757745.1 Candidatus Scalindua sp. | reverse complement strand
TAAAGGTGTCATTGCCGGTATTATAAGGGGGGTCGATGTAGATCATCTTGATCTTTCCGAAGTAGGATTTTTGTAAAATCTTTAAGACTTCGAGATTTTCACCCTCAATAAAGATATTTTCCGTATTATCAAAATTAACTGATTCTTCCTTGCATGGGACGAGTGTGGCGGTGGTGGGAGATTGAAGCGCTCTAAAAGCGTCCGACTTTCCCGCCCAGTTTAAAACATAGCGCTCATTCTTAAATTCTATATCTTCACCCAGAGCGGCCTTCAGCTTTTCCCAGTCAATCCTGCCTTCCGTAAACGCTTCGGGAATAATTGCCTTAAGTTTTACAATCTTCTCATCTGTAATGTCCAACGATTTTCCATCCATGATAATTCCAAGATGCGGTATAATCTTTGTGCTGTTTCATACCGAATGAAACAGAATAATAAATCCATATATTAATAAAACATTCGTGATCTATCGGTAGTAATGGAGCATGAAAATCTTTTTTTTAACAACCGACTTCATTGTCAGGTGAAGCCAAGGCAAAAGAAAGGCTAGACCTGCCTTAGTTTTTTCAATATCTTTTCATAATCTGAATGAGAACCGATCCAAAACCAGATTATTTTACTGTTCTGCTGTATCCCAACAACTCGGTAATCTTTTGAAATGCGGGCTGAATAAATCGGTCTTGTAGAATGTACCCGTTTTAATTGCAGTCCTGGATGAAAATGGTCTTTTTTAAAATGTGTGTAAGCATCTTTTGCTTGTTTCTGGATTTCCTTTGGTAATTCCGTAAATAATTTACGAAATTGTTCTGTTGTGTGTGAAATCATAGTTTGTCAATTTCCATCGGTTTGGTTCTTCCTTGTACGTGTTCATTGAGCGCCTCGTCCGCCAGTTTTTCCAATACGTCTTCAGATTCAACAAACATTCTTTCCCATTTTCTTTCGGATTCCAACTCGGCAATCAGCCATTTCGCTAAAACATTCTGCTCCATTTCCGGCAACTTCGACGCCTCTTTAAATGCCTTTTCAAGAAGTTGTGTCATAATTCACCTCCGACAATTTATTAACGTTTCGTAAATATAAACATAGTCTCAAGATACGGCAAAATCTCTGTGCCGTTTGAACCGGATGAAACATGATAATAAATCCATATATTATTGAAGTCAAGGTAAAATAGGAGTCGGATAAGTACAGAAAAACAGGCGACGCCTTAATTGCATAATCATGATGAGATACGTAATTTACCGAAAGTATTGTGGGGTTATCACTTATAGAAGTTTCTCAACCCTGCCGGCTAAAAAGAAAGAACCGGTTATGCAGATCAGGTCATTTTTATTTGCGATTTTTTTGGCCTCTTTCAATGCTTCATCAATATCTTCAATAACAATTGGCCTTTTATGGTAAAAGTGTTTTGCTGTAACTGCCATTTGCTCAGGCGCTGCCTCGCGGGGGTTGCCTGTTTTTGTAAGAATTAGATAGTCAGCAGCACAGGCTATTTCCCTGAGAATGCCTGCAATATCCTTGTCTTCGGACAAACCTATTACCACTATTAATTTCTTAAAAGAGAAATTCTCTTTTACTGATTCACTCAATATCTTCATCGATGAGACTGTGTGTGCAGTGTCCAGAACAATTAGTGGTTTTTCTGATACCACTTCAATCCTGGCCGGGCACTTAACTCTTGCCAATGCATTTATGACCATCTCGTTTTCAATCTTTATTACGCTGGTTTCAGATAAAACCTCCAGTGCGCCTATAGCTGTGGCGCAGTTTTCGATCTGATGCCGTCCAATCAGTGGCAAGAATATATTCTTATGTTTGTTTCTCCATGTTCTTATTTCGCATTCAGTTCCATAAACGCCGTTCCTCTTTGCTACTTTAATATTGTTAATCAGGATATCTCTTCCGACGAGATAGAGGCGGGCATTCTTTTCCTTACATGTTTTTGAAATTACTGAGAGGGCTTCCGGTTCCTGCATTGATGAAACAACGGGCACTTTTTCTTTAACTATTCCAGCCTTTTCGTATGCAATCCTGTCCAGCGTATGCCCCAGCCTGTCCGTGTGGTCATAACCAATGGGCGTTATAATGGAAATTTCAGGCAATATAATATTAGTCGAATCAAGTCTTCCGCCCATGCCGACTTCCAGGACTGATATGTCTGCTTTCTTCTTTTCAAAATAGAGAAATGCAATTGCAGTGACTATTTCAAAGAAGGTGGGCATTAGAGTGGGGTTTTTGAGCATTATTCTATCTATATACGGCTTGAGCCTGTTTATTAATTGTACAAACATCTTTTGCGAAACCATTCGGCCATTGACCTTCATCCTTTCCCCCAGATATATAAGATGAGGTGAGGTGAAAAGACCGGTCTTCAGGCCAAGCTCTTTCAGGATCGAGGCAATCATTATTGCCGTAGACCCCTTGCCTTTGGTACCTGTTATATGGACACGCCTTCCTTTCTTGTGAGGATTTCCTGCAAACGCCATCATCTCTTCCATTCTCTTGAGATCAAAGGTGGAGGTGTCATATTTATACTGTGTCAGCTTTTCGTAATCTATGGTCTGCAGCAGGAATTCGTTTGCCTGCTTATAGGAATTGAAGGGTTTGGATTTCATAGAAAATAAGTGACTAAAGTGAGCTAAAGTTTAAAGTGCCTAAAGTTATGGTGGCCAAAGGATTAATATTGAGCTTTGACATTAGTTTTTCTTTGTTTTTAACATCAGTGTTAAGTCCTCGGCACCTTCTGTCCAGGGATATCCGTGTAAATCTGTGGCTGCTTTTGCCTTTTTACTTGACAAAAAAAACAACATGGCTTACAAAATTACCAACATGAAAGACATCTTCGTTGATCTCGGTAAAGACAGTTACAACAT
>JBHHYW010000441.1:0-2876 GCA_046757745.1 Candidatus Scalindua sp. | reverse complement strand
CAAATGTCGAATGACAATTAACAAATACCCACTTACTAATAACCAATGACAAATTACTGATAATTGAATAATGAAGACCTGACCCCAAGTCTAACACAAAGGGCGGGGTCCTGGAGCCGATTAAGTTTATAACAGAAGAGATGAAAAAAGGGATTCCGTTGTGAGTGAATATGAAATAAACAAGTCTAAATTTCAGTCTACTGTCTCCAAGAGCATAATACAAAACAGGACAAAGAAAATTGAAGAGCGTAAAAGGATGCTTCAGAATGACCTGAAGAAGGCTGTAGATATTTTGACACATCACTATTCTGTCAGACGTATAATACTATTCGGTTCACTGGCTGCAGGCAGAATCAGTGTGAGTTCGGATATAGACCTTATTGTAGAAGGGTTGGGTGATCGATTTTTAAAAGCTCTTGGTCACTGCATGAGAGAATGCAAGACAAATGTAGATATAAAACCTTTAGAAGATCTAATCCCTCGATTTAAGCACGCTGTCTTAGAGAAGGGGGAAATAATTTATGAATCAGGAAAATAGTTATTTAAACGAAATAAAGGAGTTAGTAATAGCTGAATTGTCAAATATTGATAGACTGAAAGACGAACTGAAACTATATGTTAATGATGCAGAAGCAAGGCGCGCGAAGGGATCAATATTGCATGATTTTTACAACATCTGTGAAAGGATTTTCAAACTTATTACAAAAGAGGTAAACGGAGATTTTGAAACAGGAGAACACTGGCATAAGCAATTATTATATCGTATGACATTAGAGTTAAAAGATATTCGGCCAGCCGTAATCTCAAAGGATCTTGCTGCGTCACTTGATGAGTTTTTGATGTTCCGCCATCTATTCAGAAATATTTATGGTTTTGAACTATTGGGTGATCGTCTTGACAGGCTGGTAGATAAATTCTTTATGACAGCAGATCGTTTTAAAAGAGAGATTGAAGATTTTATAAAATTGATATAACTATTAATGGAAACAGTAGATTATTTGCATGCTTACAATTTTTCCCAATACTCACAACTGGTAGTGGTCTGCCTGGTTGGGTCGAGAGTTGTAGTAAAGAACACCCAAATGCTGATATAAACTCTGAAATTATATTTTGGTATATTGAAAAATCATCTGAACGATTTAGAGCATTACATCTCTGAGTTTTATGCGATTACTACTGACATATTCCATGTGTATCATTTTATACTTTACTTAAAATGTAAATTCAAAGAAAAAAAGTCGTTGGGTTTTTGTCTTTTAAAACCCAACCTAATTTATTGGCTTTGGATGAAGGAAAGTTCTGTGCTTATTGCCCTGAATTAGACTTGGTAACAGAAATGGATACACCTGAAGAGACTATTGAGGACATGATTGAGTCGATGAAGAACTATGCTGAAGAATATAATGATGACCTAAAACTCTATGCAAGGAGTCCAAACAGGGCGCACCATCTGCCTTATATTAAATCAATATCTTCTTGTAAAACAGATTGGGAACTAAGAATGCTGCTAGAGATAAAGATGAATTTATCAGGATTTTAGATAAATAGATTTTATTCATAGAAGCAAAAATAAGACCGGCTTTAATTATAAGTGAAAAGAAAAGAGGCGGTTGAAGTATGGAAAGGATAGTTATTGACGAAAAAGTCAGACACGGTAAACCAGTTATAAAAGGTACCAGAGTACCAGTGGAGATTATTTTAGGCTCCTTAGCCGGAGGTATGTCATTTCAAGAAATTTGCGAGGATTACGAAATATTAGAGGATGACATAAAGGCAGCCATAGAATATGCTGCCAAACTGGTTGCTGATGAAGAAATTCACATAGTTGAGTCGCTATAATCACTAATCAAGAGGTGCCCCCAATTTGTTCATAAAAAAGAAAGGAAAAATATGATTACACAGGAAGATAAGACTGAAATGCTTAATAAACTTAATATGTTGGGCAATGGAGAACAAGAGGCTGTTTTAAACTTTATTAGCTCATTGATTACCAGAAAAACAAAAGGCGTAAAAGGTAAAAGTTTATTATCTTTTGCAGGTACGATTGATTCCAATGATTTAGAACAAATGAAAAGAACTATCGAAGAAGATTGTGAAAGGGTTAATTTGAATGACTGGTAGAGTTCTTTTAGATACAAATATCATTATTGCCTTATTTGCTAATGATAATTCAGTCAAGAAACACTTAGCCGAAACCCAAGAAGTATTTATCCCAAGTGTTGCAGTAGGAGAACTTTATTATGGCGCTGAAAAATCAAAGCATATGGAAGATAATATTGCACGAATAAATAACTTTGCGGACAGCAATGTTATACTTTCCTGTGATCGAAACACAGCAGTGCAATACGGAAAAATCAAGAATTGTTTACGTAAAAAAGGTACCCCAATCCCTGAAAATGACATTTGGATAGCTGCTATTGTTAAACAACATAAATTGATCTTGATATCGCGAGATATCCATTTTGATGAAATTGATGGATTAAAAATGCAAAAATGGTAAATATTCAAGTTTTGTTGTCATTTACAAATATTGCCTAACAAAAAAATGAGAAAAGTTCATGGACTAATTTTATATATTGGCGAAGATGAGCGTAAAAATAATAGCTGAAATTGGTATGAATCACGATGGTTCGCCAATCAGGACTTGAGGAAATAAATTTTCTTAAAAAGAGATAAATTCGTTTAATCACAAATCAAGGTGATCCCAAAGGTTGCCAATTAGTTTTCTTAATGAAGGATGGCATCACACGGATCGTAAACTGTTTAGAAGAAAAACCCTTTGCGTTCTTAGCGGCTTGGCGTGAGGTGATTAGATGCTTTTAATCCCTGAATTCTTTAATCCCTGAATTATCTTTAACCAACTTTAGTCACTTTAG
>JBHHYW010000440.1:0-2881 GCA_046757745.1 Candidatus Scalindua sp. | reverse complement strand
ACCAGTGACCCCTTGCTTGTCGAGCAAGTGCTCTAGCCAACTGAGCTAATCGCCCATGAAATACGTAATGCTGATTTAGAGAAAGGTGTGATGAAATCATGGAGTAAGAATATTAGAATTCCTATGAATGAGCAATTCCCTGCTCTCTATTTACCATTCATTATTATGGTTTTTATCTTAGCAAAGACAGAGACAGTGTCAAGCAAATTCAAAAGTGCTTAAACATCCGGTGTTCATACAAATAACAACTCAGGATTTTCCTAAAGAATACGTTTAGAACGCCGATAATAAGACAATAGAGGAACCCGCTAAGGTGATGTGGTAAATACACATTACTTTTAGAATTATCACCCTTAAATGGACATGGACACTAAAAATGGATATTGATCAGGAAGAGTACATAAAACTTTTTAAGTCTATTAAAAAACGGGTTGAGCTTCTGGAGGCTAGCGATCCTGATAACGAAAATCTTGATGAACTTAAGCTTATACTATCTGACAATTTATCAAATGATGGCAAAATTCATAACCGATCTTCTTTAATGAATAAAAAATTCCATCTCTTTTACTTAAATTATAAGGATTCTATGCATAAATATGAAACAGGCCACTTGTATAATTAGGCGATAAAAGCGCCTGAACTACCTGTTAATATTTTGGGTTTCCTCCGCCAGACACTTCACGTTCTTTGTATTCTCTGGATCCTTTATCGTCTCTAGATTTAGAGGAATTCATTATATCAATTAAATTTGTGTATTTCCCTCCTGCAGCTTTTACCTCTTTCTTTAAAATATCTTTGTCATTCTGTAGCTTTTTTATTTCCTCAATATCCAATTGCAAGGCTTGGTAGTATCCATTCATATACGCAATCATCAACTCCCTGCGCTTCATTGGTGATAGTTGTGAGTATGTATAATTTATGCACATGGGGGAAAAAATTATTACCATGAAGGCAATGAAAATCAACCGTTTTCTTAAATGCATTTCTTAAGCCCCAAAATCAAAACATGATACGTTTTCTAATTTCTGCTGCCTGAACTATTCTCTTTTGTCTTAAACGAAGAAATAATTTCATTTAATCGTTTCAAATGTTTTTCCTGATTCCCATCTTCACCAAATTCCCGGTAAGTACACTGGAGTTCTTCAATCTGTGACCTCCAATACTCCTTCACATTATTGATGTCTGAGAATAAGCGCTTAAATTCATCTTTTTTTCTCAGTCGACTTACCGGATGGCTCAAATCTCCCTGCGCCATCTCTCCTAGAAGTATTCTCATCCGGTAAACAGGCCCTGCCATTCTATGAGAAATAAGTAAGCTGTAAATAAAAGTAAATGTTATCGTACCAAAGAGACAAATTGACAGAACCGGCCACAAAATATCTAAAAGAGTATAGGCCCTTATTGTCTCATTATTTCCGAAATTATCTGTTGAATTAAAAGGAACTGGCTGAACAATAGCTACCTGCACATCTCCATATTCATAATAAACCAGTACCAGAGAGGAGAGTGAACCTATAACAATAAAGGCTGCTACGATTGCAAATTTACGAATTAGTCCGTATTGAAAACTTTTATCTACAATGTATTGCCGTCTTTTATATGTTCTCTGACTCATCTATCATCCGACATTAAGGCTATTAAATCACGTATTGTTGAACCGGAATAAACAACTAGTATATGTAAGCAAACAACGTTTAAATCATTTCGTATAAAACAAGATATAAGAATATTTTATATAAAATAGCAAGAGCAACTACGATACCATACTATAGCATTTTGTTGTATACCTTGCCGATACAATCACTTATGGCAACTAAAGTCATCTAATAATCCTCAATGTTTACTTTAACTGTGCCCTATTATGAACCATGTATCATATCTTTACAAAAGGAGCGTCTCATTATGAATCACAAAAGAGAGGTATAGCTAACCCCAACAGTATCAATACCTCACAAAAGTATTGTCTATTTCTTTCACATTTAGTTTATTGAATTTTACATAAAAGGAAGGTGTTCGGTAAGTTACTATTGATTATGAAATGGCTGGAAGCAGAACAAAAGACAGTTGATTGCGGGTAGTTGTACCAAAATTATGAAGTGTTACAACCGGTCTGGCAAGATTGAACCAGCAAAGTGTTGATGAAGTGTAAAATAGCATTAAACTGGAGCCTTATGCTGCTACTCAGTCATGTTATTGTGTGTGGCTAAGAAGCATCTAAACGTTTTTCCAAGGCATCTATCTCAACTTTAAGCCCTTGAGGTAGTCTATCACCGAATTTTGCAAGGTGTTCCCTTATTAAAGGCACCTGTTTTTTCCACTCTTCGGTATCTACTTTTAAGAGTTCTTCCAAATCACTATCTGAGATATCCAGACCATCAAGATCCAGGGCATCTTTAGTTGGAACCCAGCCAATGGGTGTTTCTTCAGCTTTTCCTTCACCACAGACTCTTTCTATTACCCATTTTAAGACACGGCTGTTTTCACCATAGCCCGGCCAGAGAAACCTACCGTCTGCATTTTTACGGAACCAATTCACATAGAAGATCTTTGGCAATTTGTCTGCGTCTGCTTTTTCACCAATATCGAGCCAATGTTTAAAGTAATCTCCCATATGGTAGCCGCAGAAAGGCAGCATTGCAAATGGATCGTAGCGTAGTTCACCAACTTTACCGGCGGCAGCGGCTGTTTTCTCTGAAGAAACAATAGAACCCAGGAAGGTTCCGTGTTGCCAGTTAAAAGATTGATGGATTAAAGGCACGACGCTTGCGCGGCGTCCGCCAAAAAGGAAAGCAGAGATAGGTACGCCCTTTGGATCTTCCCATGCAGGATCTATTACCGGACATTGACTTGCAGGCGCAGTGAAGCGTGCATTCGGATGAGC
>JBHHYW010000439.1:0-2887 GCA_046757745.1 Candidatus Scalindua sp. | reverse complement strand
AATTCTATAGACATGTCAGCTGACACCCTCGGTGCATGCTTAAATCTATTGAACCTCTCCTCCTCCACCATGGCAATCAACTTGCCATCAACAAGGATACATGCTCCATTGTTCCACGAAATAGGATGTGTTACCCCTAAAATTATAATGTATTACTCCTGTCTATAACCTTCACTTAAGTATATTTATCTTTCTTTTCGATTTTACTTCCAGACCAGATAATCCTCTATTGCCAGATAATCGAGTCCGCAACCGAAGAAGGTCATTATGGCGTCGCGGGGCGAACAGACAATAGGCTGGCCTGCTACGTTAAAGCTTGTATTGAGGAGCGCCGGTACTCCCGTTATCTTTTTAAATTCATTGATTAATTCCCAATACCGGGGGGAAATCTCTTTTCTAACAGTCTGCACTCTTACAGTATTATCCACATGCGCGGCCGATACTATGTCAGAAACTTTTTCTTCAAGGGCCTGAAACGCAATTATCATGAATGGTGAGTTGTAAGGCCCCTTCACGTAATTGGCATAGTCTTCTGCCAGGAATGATGGAGCGAAAGGCCTCCAGGGCTCTCTTCCCTTTATACTCTTGTTTACAATATCCTTCATATCCTTATTCCTCGGATTACCAAGTATACTTCTGCCTCCAAGCGCTCTTGGGCCAAATTCCATCCTGCCCTGAAACCAGGCTACAGTCTTGTTATCTGCGATCAATGCAGCGGTTTCTTTGGCAATATCATTACAGCGTTTGTAATTACTGAGTTTATATCTCTTTAATTCGTATGCAACTTCCTCGTTAGTATAATCAGGACCATAATATGGGTGTTCAAGAACAATATCAGGCCTGTGCCCCGTAACATCTTTATAGACACTTAAGGCCGCTCCCAGTGCCGTACCTATATCGTGAGCAGCGGGCTGAATAAATATATTATCAACATGGCCTGACCTTAGAAGTACACCGTTCATAGAGCAATTTAAGGCACATCCGCCTGCCATACACAGGTTTCTAAACCCGGATATATTATACAGATAAGAGCTCATCTGCAGAGCAGCCCTCTCCAGTGCATGTTGTGCGGTCGCCGCCAGGTCTTTGTGATACTGACTTATGCCTTCCCCAATCTTTCTTGAAGTCAAACCAGAAAAATATCTCTTAAAACCTTTCTTGTCCATAATCGGAATATCATTATCCCAATCAATAAAATTAAATTCATTTTCAATTCGCAGGCCATAGGAGGCAAGACCCATAACCTTGCCTTCTTCGCTATGGTATCTGAAGCCCAACGCTTTAGTAATCAGGCTGTAAAAATGTCCCCAACTACTTCTGTTTGGTATGGTTTTCACTATCCTGAAATCATCTTTTTCTCCAACCATCAGGATACCTGATTCTTCACCTCCAGAACCATCAAATGACAAAATATTTGAATGATCAAAACCTGAGACGTAGTAAGAACTTAATGCATGAGCTATGTGATGCCTTACAAATCTAATTCTGTCATCCTTATGACTGAAAGGTAACTGCTTCAGTTTATAGTCCCATATGTGTTGCTCTTTCTTTTTGTGCCATTTCATAGACTCCCACCCTAAAGCAATATAGTCAACCTCATCCAATGTCACTCCAGCCCTGTTGAGGCAAAATTCTATAGCACGCTCTGCCGGCACTTCACAAGAATGTTTGAATCTATTTAACCTTTCTTCCTCTACCATAGCAACAAGTTTGCCATCTACAAGAATACAGGCCCCATTATTCCATAGAATTGGATGCGTAACGCCTAATATTATCATAAATTATCCCTCAGCACTGTATGACTGATTTCCGAAAATCCATATTTAATAAACGCGATAATATAATCGTAATGTATGTACATTGCTAGAATTAAATCAAACTCCTTTATTTGTGCTTTCAAACAACGATTAGTTTGAAATTAATGACGATTTATAATATAATCATGCAAAGCAACATTTTGAGTACATGATTGCACACCAATCATCAAAGAATAGTTATAAATCTTAATCTTCAACACATAAATATAACCTGAGACACAATGTTAAAAGACCTATGGAAACATCTCCGCATCTACAGCACAAGAAAATTGTACAACCTTATTATGGGTAAGATTCAGTTTTTAATAGGTTCTACACACCTTTATTACTATCCCGCCAGGATTACGATAGAATCAGGTAATATATGCAACCTTCATTGTCCACTTTGCCCCACTGGTCAAAAAGATGCCACTGCCAGTAAGGGTCTATTGTCATTTTCAGATTTCAAAAGTATTATAGACGAAATTGGAAAAAATCTGCTCTTAATCAGGCTATATAATTGGGGAGAACCTCTGCTCAACAAAGAACTTATAAAAATGGTAGAATATGCTAATGAACATAGAATTGCTGTTAAAATAAGCACAAATCTGAGCTTTCCTATTGAAGATGCTCAAGCCGAAGCCTTAATCAATGCCAATTTGCAGAAAATATACATTTCCTGCGATGGCGCAAGCAAATCAACATATCCTAAATATCATATAGACGGAGATTTTAACAGAGTTATGTCAAATATGAAACTGTTACTCAAAAAAAAGAGACAATTAAGAAACAACTACACTGAGATAATATGGCTTTTCCATGTCTTCAGCCACAATGAACACGAAATTAATACTGCAAAGTTAATGGCAAAGGAGATAGGCATTAAGCTAACTATCAATAAAATACGTACCAACATGGGCAAAGAAATATTTGAAACCGCTGAAAAATCTCTTGAGCGTGATTCAAAATGGCTACCTGATAACCCGGAATATAATACTTTTAATATGACAGAAAAGAAATCAAAGAACAGGTTTAATTGTGATCTGTTGTGGAAAGAAACCGTAATCAACTGGGATGGTTGCATTTTACCA
>JBHHYW010000438.1:0-2889 GCA_046757745.1 Candidatus Scalindua sp. | reverse complement strand
GATTTGACTCAAAAGATTGACTGGTCTGTAAAGAATATTGTAGTAATAGAGGAGAGGGACTATAAGACACTCTTCCCTTATCTACGTGTTAACGAATTACTCTTTACAACAAGTCTCATGGGAGAATTGAGACGTTGCGTATATTGCAATTTTTGTGATGATATATGTCCTGTAAATCTTGAACCTGCCCTTTACTGGCACTGTTATGATCGTGGTGAAAAACACAAGGCACATACTTATGCATTAGAGAAGTGCATAGAATGCGGACTCTGCAGTTTTATATGTCCTTCGAAACTGGAACTGCTTAAGGTTATTAGAGAATGTAAATTAGCTTCCTTTGGTCGCTAATTTACGGCATTTTGCTTCGCAAAATGTTTTCACTGTATAAATTGAAGATTAATGGGAGCGAATGTAATAGATAAAGAAGGTGGATTCACTTCGTTTAATCCACCCTACATCAACCATACATTTGTTTGCTTGTGGATTAAGGCCAGAGGGCAAATCCACATATACACAGGTACCATGCTTGATTTACAGAAAATTGGAAATGTTCCCGCAGGCTTCCGTGGGAATGTCAAAGAATAGAATAATGATGAAAAAGACCATTAAAGACATTAAAACAATCTTAAATGAAAACCTGAACAGAGTCGAAGGGTTTATCCACTCACATCCAAAGGTAAATTTCCTTTTCGGGGCGTTATTCGAAGCGACTGACGGCCTGATAAGAAGCACAAAGGATACGGCAAAGAACCCGCCGTTTGTTCGAAGCTCGATGGATGTTAAACAATATATGGGCGCTATTCTGGCGGCACTGTTTTTTGGATGGGTTTTGCCCGCAATATATTTCTATGGATTTATGTGCGTTGTCCCCAGGCTTATTGTGTCATTCGCGGTAGGTGTGTTTATAGTAGATTTAGCATGGGTGATACTGGCCAGAGAAGAGAGAATCAATGAAGGGGGATTTGTAACCTGTCTCTTTATCCCTGCTTTTCTACCGCCACAGGCGCCTCTCTGGTTAATTGGTGTAGGAGCGGGAATCAGTATTTTATTCAGGAATATACTCGGAGGTGTCGGCCATAATCTTGTTAACCCCGCCCTGTTTGGGCGCCTGATGTTGACTATATGCTTTCCTACAATGGTCGTATCCGGTTGGCAAATGCCATTCACAGGCATACCAACAATTGAATCCCTGATGTATGGAGTGGATGCAGTAACACATGCAACGCCTCTGATAGCCTTCAAGGAAACTGGTAAAACAGCATCGTTCTTATCTCTAATGTTCGGCACAAACACAGGTTCCCTGGGAGAAACATGCAGGATTGCCCTCATTATAACGGGAATATGGCTGTGTGTGAAAAGGATTGCAAACTGGAGGATACCCGTTGCTTATTTAGGAAGTGTTTTTATATTTTCTGCCAGCTTCTCTCTTATAGTCAGCAAAACCGTGGCGCCTCCTATATTTCAACTCTTGAGTGGAGGCCTTATCTTTGCCGCTTTCTTTATGGCAACAGACCCGATTACGACTACATACAGTCAAGCCGGCAAGTGGATTTTTGGTATAGGTTGCGGCCTTATCACGGTTGTAATTAGAGATTTCACACAAATACCGGAAGGCATAATGTATGCAATATTACTCATGAATCTTCTCAGTGTCCCGATTCAGGCCATTATACTGAAGATAAAATATAGATAATAATGAGCGAGTTTAAAATATTCTTAACAAGAGTCCTTTCGATCAGCCTTATTACGGCTATACCGTGCACAATATTGCTGGCGCTTTATTTTGTAACGGCTCCAAGAATAGCCGAATATCACGAGATAAAGCTCAAAAAATCCGTCCTCAATATCTTCAGTATCCCGTACCGTACCGAAGAAAAACTATTCTTTGGCCTTAAACTAAAGAAAGTTGACAAAAAAGATGTAAGAAATGTATTTAAAGAGAATATCACTGTAGAATCACTACCAGGCCGATACAATAAACAAACGGGGGAAGGGAAAAAAGAGAAAGAACTCTTTATGTATTATAAGGATGAAGAATTGCAGGGTATAGGATTTATTGCCACACGGCTTGGTTATGGTTTTAACAAAGCGGCAGATATTTCTCTGTTCATTTGCGTTGGCCCTGATCTGGAAACGGTAAAAGGTATAGAGGTACTGGACCATGCTGAAACGCCCGGTCTTGGAGGCAGAATGACGGAAGAGAAATTCAAGAAACAATTTGTCGGGAAAAAGCTGAAACCGAAGTTGTCAATCGTAAGAGGAAGAAAAACAACTGGCCATAATGAGGTACATGCTATTACAGGCGCTTCATTTACAAGCAAGGGAATAGAGGACATCATTAACGAAGCGATGGAATCCTTCTGGCAGGAAATGGAGGCAGATAAGGGGTGAATGTCCTGGCAAGATACATCAGGCAGGTATCAAAATTCTTTTTAAGAGACAACTATATAATCTCAGCAGCTGCAGGGTTGGGGTTCTGTTCAGCACTGGCGGTAACAAATAAGATGGAGAATTCTCTTACAATGGGGGTGGGTGTTGTCTTTGTAACCTGTGTCAGCTTTTGCCTTGTTTATCCATTTAGAAAATTAATAACAGCATCCGGCACCCATCACAAGATCACGCTTCTAATGATTATCGTCTCCGTATTCGTAACCGTATTTAACCTGATAGCCCAGGCAATAATCCCCAGGATTGCATTCAGCATACAAGCATACATTGACCTGATTACGACAAACTGTATCGTCCTCGCCGTAATATCAGAGGGACTGACATATGAATTCTGGGATGCACAGAAGAAAATATTGAAGGCATGCCTAGGCTACTCTATTGCGCTTATATTCCTCGCCATTATGAGAGAACCTCTGGGGTTCGGGACACTGCTGAATTTCC
>JBHHYW010000437.1:0-2898 GCA_046757745.1 Candidatus Scalindua sp. | reverse complement strand
GTTAGTTTACAATCTTTTTATTACCTACTCTTGATTTTTCGTCCGATTCATGATATTTTCAATAACTATTTTGTGCTTCATGAGAATCTGCAGAATGGCATAATATCAACATGAACAATAACCTGATAAATAGAAAGGAGACACCTTAAAATGAACAAAGGGAGATTTAACAAAATATTATTCTTTATTACACTGTGCCTTGGCCTCTTTATGGGGGCAAAGAATACCGTTGCCGATTCTATCAGAGCGGATGTTAGCGCAACTTATGTGCCGGGATTCAACAGGTATTGTTTTCAGATAATCAATGACGACCAGAACGAACCCGACCCTAAGTATCACACAGAACATATTGCATCGGTTACTATAAAATTTATCTCTAAGGATGCAACAGCGGCAGACCATCGATTCAGGGACAATGTTACAGGGCCAAAACTCTGGGACTCCAAAGTAACTATACGAGGTAAAGATCAACAAGTTGTCTGGACGTATGGTGGGTACTTTGGCGCAGGCAGCAAAACTAAATTTACAGTCGACAAAACTGACGAAACTATCATGCCGGGCAATCGTTCCAGTATCTTCAGTTTTATTATTAACGGAGAAATCACTGTAACAGGGATTGAAACCGGCTATCAGGAATCGCCTGGTTTTTTCAGAAACCATTGTAAAATATCTAATCCATTCGGAGAAGGGTTATTAACCAATGATAATGATACAGATTTTCTGAGAGACAAGGACGGCGATGGTATTGCAGATATTTTCGATGACAATCCGGACAGTACTAAATGACACAGAATTCTTTCAGAAAGACATCTATAATATCTAATATTTCAGGGTGAAGTGAATCTAGTTTCACTCCGCCCATCCCTTGCCTGTAATACAGGCCATATTACAGGCAGGTACAACTAAAATGTTTGCATGCCTTCAGCTAGACTAATATACGATTCTTATACCCCCCCCCTCTTACTTCTGGTCTTTAATTGCTGGTATCAAATATTTTTTTATATCCCTTATCTTGATTTTGCCATCTACCAACAACTCTTTTTTAATTTTAGGGAGACATCTTATCAAATACAAAAACCAATTATTCATTTTATTGTTGCTCACAGCAAAACCGGCCTATAATTCCTGCAGGTTTAGCTGACTGTTAGTTAGGCGGTTAATCATGTTTAAAATGTACAAAAATTCTTCCACAATTTTTACTATCCTTCTTAATACGATGATACTTCTTTTTTATGTTAGGGTAGTCCAGAAAGCGCAGGACGGTTTTCTTTAACTGTCCGCTACCATTTCCGGGAATGATTTCCACGAGGACAATCCTTTTCTCATTAGCCTCCTCGATTATTCGATTGAGTTCTTTCTCAATCAAATTATTATAGAAACAATACATTATTAAAATCAATAGGGGAAAAAGAGGCTATTAATAGGGACCATTATAGAAATGCGTGCCACCTCCCGCCTAAAAAGGTGCAATGCTGCTGTGAATATTACTTCTATTCTCCCAATCCTTCAATCTCCTTCGCAAGTCCGGGTTCGGACATACTCCTCAGGCCAATCAATTCCGGATTCACTACTCCCTTGTGTTGTATTAATACCTTAAACACGTCTCCCATCCCACCCGGCAGGAAGAGGTTCTTTATTGTCAGTAGTTTGCCGATATCTCCCTGCACCTTATTCATCTCATCAAGAATGCCAAGTGCTATTAAGAAGTTTGATTGTCTTGTAAAGCCGGTTGTGCTTAATCCACATCTGTTTCCTGCCTCCATTAAACTGCTGAAATTTACGTGAGATGTTATATCCTGACTACCAACTCTCTCATACGGATTATCGCTTGTCGTATGCTCGTAATAACACATCAACGTCCCCCTGCACCGTTGTTCAGAATAAAGGCCTTCGGCAAGATATCCATAATCTATCGTAATAACAAAACCTCTGTTTAAGTAATGAGGTATATTCTTCATCCAATCCAGTGCCTTCAGATTCACCTCTGCCCTTTGCCCCTCTTTTAAGTCTATTTTAGACTTTGCAAAATAGTCTTCCAATACCGGATCGGACAAATCATCAATTACCTCACAAAACTTATCACCCTTAACTGTTACATATATTTCTTTCAGGCAATTATCCTCTGCTATCACCTGATGTACCGGAAGCGAGTCAACAAATTCGTTTGATAAAAAGCATCCCTCTACAGGTTCAAATGAAAAGCCATCTTCAGAGAAAGATTCCCACGATACTTTTTCTTCCAGTCCCTTCAAGGTACTGGATTGTCTCTCAATAAGGTTCCGGCTTATTTCTACTATTTTGTAATTAACCTCATCAAAGAATTCGGGAAATTTCTTTTTTATAAAATTAATTATGTCATAACAAAACCAGCCCTTACCAGATCCCATCTCTACTACCGTAAACCGGCCTTTCCCCATCAGCCGCCACATCTGTTCCAGTTGCCTGGCAATAAGCTCGCCAAATACTGGATGAACATCTGAGCTTGTGTAATAGTCACCTTTTTTACCTATCTTCTCCTTTCCGGAGGTGTAGTATCCATGTTCGGGATAATAAAGTGCCAATCCCATAAAATCAGCAAACGTTATCTTCCCTCTCTTATTTATCAAATCTACAATCTCTTTCCTTAAAGCCGGGATTTCCATAACAAAATGGTATCAGAAATAGTATACATTTTCTAAGATTTAATTTATATACTTGTACGTAAATATTGTAATATTATAATAACAACGAACGACAGCACCTCAATTTAATATCCATGAATTGCAATGTTTATGTAAAAGTGCCTAAAGTGAACTAAAGTTTGAAGTGCCTAAAGTTTCGGAGGCGCTTTCAACGCATATTATTTATTACCTGAATCTTGCACCAAATGTACCTCTCCCGCCTGAGAGATATTATTTT
>JBHHYW010000436.1:0-2902 GCA_046757745.1 Candidatus Scalindua sp. | reverse complement strand
CGTTTTTGAAAACTTTAAATTTTGTTGAAATCGGCGGCGAATAGCGAAAGTCGGGTTAATTCTAACACTACAATAAACAGTAGTGCCATTATCAGGCCTATCTCAAGAATATGACCCTCAGGTGTAGTAAGCAGTGTTTTCCAAATATGCTTATCTTCATATGAATTATCGTTTTCCAGATACTGATGGTTATTTATCATAATTATATCTGCCTGCCGATAGACCCGATAAGTATAAATTGACAACTTGCTGGATTATAGATTTATCCTGTTAGTCCTGTCAAAAATATTCTTTCCCTGTTTTGTTATTAGACGCTTTGTTTTAATTAATAGGAATATGTGGTATAATATACATAGAGGAGTTGGGAGAGTTAGGAGGCCTGAAAGACGAACAGGATAAAAAGCTTTTCGTGCGGCTGCGAGCGGCTTTAAATTAACTAACTGTTTTCAGTTCTCCTATGATAGCTTTTTGAAAGCTAGCGGTTAACATAAAAGCATTATTAACCTTGTAAAGAGAGGTGCACGATAGCAAAAAAGCTAAAATACACTACAAGGAGTACCCAAAACCTTCCGACTGAGAACCCCGGTGAAATAACTTCAGATTTCACAGGGCAGGCGCGGAAGGACTTGATACACGAAGTACCAACACTCATTAAGTGAATACGTAAATGAGGGAGATTAAAGAATATGTTGACACGTTAGAAATAGCGTCTCAGCATATTATTGGTCTATCTTCTCATACTCCTCATAAAGAATGTCCTCTTCGTTCTTTATTCTTTTAGTGATGGCTGCAAAAAACGCTTCGAACTCATGTGGGAAACTTTTATCTATAGTTCCTTCATGAAATTTATTAAAGAATTGTTGTGCGACTTTTGAGACATCTTCCATCTCTATCGCAAATAAATCTAATAATTCCTTTAAATCCTTATTATGCTCTGCTTCTTTCCAGAGAACAGGATAAATCCGTTCGTTCTCATTCCATAGATGTTCAAGTAGACTCGCTTTTATAGACATGAGTTTGACTTGGCCTGCTTTAGAAAGAATACCAAGTTCTTTGACTTCGTTGAGTATGGCAAGAATTTCCGAATGCTCCCTCTTAAATTCTTCAATCAGTACTGACATTTTCTTCTCCTCTCAAGAAATATCATTTCCCTGTTTTAAGGTGATCGAGTTGCTAACAGCGTGAGAAATCGCTTATCGGCACTGCCGTATTGCGCCATTGGCCGCAACCCGGCCGTTGTGAGTAAACTTACCAGGGTCTCCCGGTCATATTTATAGGACCAGTTCATCTCGATATGGGCGCCTGCGGCCAGCCGGACGGTTTCTCCGGCCAGCATAATAGTCAAATTGGCAGCTACCTGAAAATGCTTGCGGATCCGGTATAAGCCCGGCTGACGATCATCACGGTCAGTAGCGAAGTGTAACGTACCATCGCGGGGTTCGGAAAGACCGACACTGCGCAGAGGACTGAAGGCAAACTGTCGATTAACGGGATTGTCGTAACCGGTTAGTGTCTCTGTCGGACTAAACAGTTCTCCATCTAATAGTAGAAAGTCCTGATGACGCAGAATAGCCGCCAGCTGACGGGGCAATGTCAAGGGATCGAAGGCCCCCAATGTATTGCCCAACATCATTATCAGACGAGGTGGGTCGTCCCGGTTTGCCTGCAGGGCGGTCAAGTGAGCGTTATTACTCAAATCCACCTTCAGCCCCCGGCAATCAAACTGTTGCTCCCGGGCGGTATGACAGGCTAATTCCAGTAGTCCCTGGCTGGCATCGACCGGTCGATATTGGGGAGCCCGTCCCTGTTGTCGCAACTGCTCCAGAAGCAAAAGATCTTTAGTGCCTTGTCCAGCTCCCAGGCTGATTACTTCGATAGGTCCCGTTGGTATCATTGATACCAGGTCCGAAGCATGGGTTTGAAGCATCGAAAGAGAGCGGATAAAATTTCGATAAGCCCCATCATTGCAGAGATTGAGCCAGGCCCGTATCGATAGGGGAAACCAGTAGAAGAACTTTTCAGGTAACTCGTGGCGTGCCAGGGCTGCAATAAACTCTTGTGCAATCTGATCCTCACTCAGCAATACATCGATCTGTATCGTATCTCTTGTAGTCTCTTTCGAAAGCGAGTTGACAACCATTATGGCCGCTCCTGATTTCTGAGAATCTTACGCATAGAATATTGCCTGCCGTTTATTCTTGATTTATCTTTTCATGCTCCTCATAGAGAATATCCTCTTCGTTCCTTAGCCTGTTTCTAAAAGCTGCAAACAGTTCTTCAAACGCGCCTGGTGCCGTACTATCAATAACTTCTTCAGAATATTTATCAAAAAATTCCATTACTACTTTTGAGACATTCTCCATGTCCACCGCGAATACATCTAATAATTCCTTCAGTTTCTCATTATGCTCTGCTTCTTTCCGGAGAACAGGATAAAGTTGTTCGTCCTCTTTCTTGAGATGCTCAAGCAAACTCTCTTTTACGGATATGAGTTTTGCCTGCCCTTCCACCGAAAGAACACCAAGTTCTTTGATTTCTTTGAGTGTGTCAATGATTTCCGAATGATCTTTCTTAAATTCATCAATCAGTGCGGACATTTTATCCCCCCTATTGGCTCGATAATAGTCAGATTCTTTCTCTTCAACTCCCCGGAATTATCTTTCCCAGGACAACCTTTTCCCTTGCGCCTGTAACAGATGGAACATTGCCAGTATTACCGCATATAGTTTCATTGGCAAGGATTGCAAATGCCAGGGCTTCCTTTGCATCGGAAGGAATACCAAACTCTTCGACCTTCCGTATCCTCATATCTCCAAGATAATCTTTCAGGAATCGAAACAAGACAGGATTATACACACCTCCGCCACTCATGACTACTTCAGATATTTTGTAAGATGGTTGA
>JBHHYW010000435.1:0-2913 GCA_046757745.1 Candidatus Scalindua sp. | reverse complement strand
GGTGAAAAGGATACTAATCTTTCTTTACTTCTTTGTACATCATCAGTTGTTTTTATTTTCATCTTATAAATCATTAATTGTGTGTGTTCAATAAGGTCTGTAACTTCCATGTCAATTAAAAATTTTATAGTATGTGTATTTTCCATGTCTTTACTAAGATTACTATATTGTTCCTTAACCTTCTCTTTAGCATATCTCCATAATTCAACTTCTTCCAGACCGCTTTCTGTAATCAGCCCCGCTTTCAAACTATCATCTATATCGTGATTGTCATAAGCAATCGAATCGGCAATGTCTACAATCTTTGCTTCAAGAAGCGGTTGTCTGCTTAAATCAAACTGCGTAACATTTGGATCATCAGAAAGCATATTGTGCTTTGCTATTGACTCTCTAACCTCCCATGAAAGATTTAAACCGGCAAATTGTGAATATCGCTTTTCCAGTACGTCAACAACGCGCAACCCCTGAACGTTATGTTCAAAGCCGCCATGGTCCTTCATCAAGATTCTGAGCGCATCTTCTCCTGAATGGCCAAACGGCGTATGTCCCAGATCGTGTGCCAGTGCGATCGCCTCTGAAAGGTCTTCATTTAAACATAATGTCCTTGATATACATCTGGCAATTTGAGCAACCTCTATCGTATGGGTAAGCCGTGTACGATAGTGGTCTCCCTCATGATTTACAAATACCTGTGTCTTATATTCCAATCTCCGGAAAGCTGTAGAGTGGATAATCCTGTCTTTGTCCCTCTGATAAATACTTCGGTACGGATGCTCCTCTTCCGGGTATACTCTACCACGAGTATTCATGCTTCTCATAGCATAAGAAGCCAGGTTGTTATCTTCCCTCTTTTCCAGATCTTCTCTTGTTAACACTTTTTATAAGCCTTCAAAAATTAAACTGCTCATCTGTTTACTTCAAGATTTTGCTAGTAATATTATAATATGCTCAAAGTATTTGCCTAAAAAACAATGCTATTTATTGCTTTTAAAAGACTCTAAAACAATTTCTTCTATACACCTTAAAACATCTATCAATGTAACAGGGGGAGACGGAAGAGTTTTGTCTCCTATGTGAAGATGATATGGGAAGGTATTCAATTCTTTATGATGTGGTGAAGAATCCCATCTCCTGATAAGGTTATTGCTGGAATCCATGTAATGAAAACGGTATCTTTTTGTTCGGTCTGTTACAAACTCATTAATGCGAAGAATAGAATCGTCTAAGAATACTACCTTTCCTATCAATATTCCCTTCTTGATGGATAGTGAGGTCTCCCACTCTAGCTGAACAAGGTTTATGATATCAGCTTTCTTTTCTAATTCTTTCCTGACGAGGCGAATATAGTCATCCATTATAAGACTACACTCTCCGCAGCTTTATTTTTTCCCCTAAGTTCACATAATATGTCAAGATAATTTGCCCAATTAAAACACCACTCCTCGTCCCCCAGTTCACCTTTCTCAAATTTATCTTTAAAGGTTTTACTGTCCATGCCATGAGTTTTTTCCAATTGAGTTACCTTTCCCTGAAACCTGTTTATGTCTGACTTCAGTAGCCTCAGTTCCAGGTCCCATCCTGCCTTAAGGAGGGAAAACGCCTTTTCAGGTATCTCTATTGTTTTTAACTGTACCATGCTAATACTCCTTCCTCTGTAAAAGTCTAATCCTTTTTTTGTCACTTAGATTTATCATATTTGTAGTAATCTGCCAAGTAAAAATCTCTGTTCAATTAAAAACAATCTTTCAGCTCGATATACAAGTTATCGAGTGATTGGGGTATTACTTTTATATCAGAAACAACGGGCATAAAGTTTGTATCACCTTTCCATCTTGGTACAATATGCATGTGTATATGGCCTTCAACTCCAGCCCCGGCAACCTTACCAAGGTTAATTCCCAGGTTAAAACCATCCGGATTCATTTTCTTACTCAGAATATCCTTCATGTCTCTTGTCAATGTCATAAATTCCAACATCTCCGAGCTACTCAACTTTGACATATCATCTTTGTGCAGGCTTGGGGCCACCATTAAATGTCCATTATTATATGGATATTTGTTTAGAATACAGAAACACTCTTTGCCTCTGTATAAAACCAGATTTTTGCGGTCCTGGTTCTCTTTTACCGCCTCACAGAAAAAGCAATTTTCTTCTTTCTTACTCAAGATAAATTCCTTGCGCCAGGGCGCCCATATATTTTTCATAGAACTTAGCTCCATTCGGTCGCTAACTTCTTGTTTTGCTTTGCAAAATAAAATAAGTGTGGGCACCGTCCACCACGCTGAGCGTGGCCCACCAAAAATGTTCTGCTATTGTAGCTATCATTCGTTACATAAACATGACCAGTCTTTCTTTCAAGAGGTTGTGTCTATGCCTAAGGCAGATTCGCTGCGGCGAACGTCCACGTCCCCCTGGCGGTCATGGCGGAGATTCCAGAATTGGAATCCTCTCGAAAGAGAGGTCTGCCTCCTAATCTTTTGTACAACAAGGAAAAGCCTGCCTTAGTGCGATCCGCCCTGCGGTCTGGGCCAAGGTTTGAAAACCGCCTGTCTGCGTACAACGCACAGGTAGATAGGTTTTCATATACCCAGCCTGAACGAGCCAGAACCAAAAAGTGGATAGATATTTAAATATGTTCTGGTTCGTCCAGGCTGGGTTTTACTGTAAATAATATAGCGGGTTTACGGATACTCCATGTTGGAATATTTTAAAATGAAGCATGTCCTGTTTTGCTCTACCGGTACTGCCCGCCTTTACAATTGTCTGCCCCTGTGTAACTCTGTCTCCTTTTTTAACAAGAATCCTGGAGTTGTAAGCGTACCATGTGTAAGAGCCGTCATTATGTTGAAGCACAACTACCTTACCCCATCCATCCGGCCTGTCAGAGGTTAGTGCAACTATCCCGCTTTTTG
>JBHHYW010000434.1:0-2914 GCA_046757745.1 Candidatus Scalindua sp. | reverse complement strand
CACATTCCCACATGCCATCAAAAAACGTGACTAGAGTAAAGTGCATAAGCAAATTTTCCATATATACAAACTAATACACAAGTTGACATAGAATATGACTAAGCTGAAACCTTTCATGGATTTCACGTCCAAAAAGATTCAATTGAGGATAGTGTTTACACTTTTTCTCGCCATTTTCCTTTTTGCGCTGGCCGCCGGTACAGGTATGGCTCAGGAGAAGAGTGCTGAAACTGCAAAAACTACCGAAGCTGCGGCAGAAGTGGTTGCAGGGCCAGAGTCAGAGCCAGAACCGGAACCGGAACCATATGAAGTTGTAGACTACAGGAATTTCTTCGGGATTGATGGCAGGCTTATTGTCTGGATAATTTCAGAATTGCATCTCATGTTTGCTGCCTTTGTGTTGGCAGTGCCGATCTTTGTCGTAATTATTGAGATGATTGGGGCAAAGGGCAATGATATAAGGTTTGACAATTTAGCGCGCGAGTTTACAAAGCTGTTGTCTGCGGCATTTGCCACTACGGCCTCACTGGGCGGCCTGCTGGCGTTTGCTTTGTATGGCCTTTATCCGGCCTTTATGCGCTATATGACGGATGTATTCCATCCTTTCATGTTCATATATGCACTTTGTTTCTTTGGAGAGGTATTTTGTCTTTACGGATATTACTACTCATGGGACCTGCTTTCCAAGACGCCTAAAGGTAAATGGATTCACATATCAATTGGTGTAATGCTGAATCTTTTCGGGACGGCTTTAATGATGCTGGCTAATTCATGGGCAACTTTTATGATGTCACCTGGCGGTATTAATATGGAAACCGGGACGGTAACAAGTCTTTACCATGCATTCTATAATTTCCTATGGATGCCCGTTAATATTCACCGTATTATTGCTAATGTTGCCTTTGGAGGTTTTGTGGTGGGCGCTTATGCCGCTGTTAAATTCATGGGGTCGAAAACTGATAAAGAAAGGGCACATTATGATTGGATGGGGTATATAGGCAATTTCATTGGGTTGGGAGCCTTGATACCTCTCCCGTTTGCCGGATATTATCTTGGAAGAGAAGTTTATAGCGCCAGCCCCGTTATGGGAAACATAATGATGGGTGGCGCTTTTTCCTGGACATTCATAATCCAGGCCATTCTTATTGGAATGTTGTTTATCGGTGGTAATTATTACTTATGGAATGGTATGAGCAGGATAAAGGGCGCTGAACGATACACTCCTTACATCAAATACATAAATATAATAATCTTTTTCTGTTTTGCTGTCTGGCTTACGCCGCATAATTTACCATTAAGTGGCGAAGAGAGAGCCCTTATTGGAGAACAGTATCATCCATTTTCAAAATTTTTCGGTGTTATGGCCGCAAAGAATGCCGTTGTAAACCTTCTGATATTATCCACATTCTTCAGTTTCCTATTGTATAGAAGGGCCAATAAAGGCGAGACAAAGCCGTTTTCAAGCCATGGAAGCGCCGCAAGGATTACGTTGATTATTACTGCCGGTCTTACAGTAATGTACCTGGCGTGGTATGCTTTAGGGCTCAAGGGGCTTGATATGGAAGAAAATATACTTCGGTATGTCTCTCCTCTTGTTACGTGTCTTGTGATTCAGATAATAGCAATTGTCATTTCCCTCCTTCTTGCATTTGCAAATAAAGGCAAGCTCGCTCAAATCTTCTTGTTTGCAGTTACTACGGTTATGGCAGTAATTTATTTCTGGTATTATGGATTTGTAGTTATGGAAAAGGCAAACCTGGTCTTAAGATATCTGTCTGTTACACAGGTTTCAATAGTGATAAGTTGTCTGATTGTTAACACAGTTATAGACGTCTTTCTCTTTAAAGATGCCAAGGAAGTGGGTGGTATACAATGGGGAAAAATACCGCACAGGTCACAGTATGCACTGCTGCTTCTCTGTGTAGCCATTGTGGCTCTTATGGGATTGATGGGTTTTATACGTTCCGGCCTGAGGATGAACTGGCATATTTACGGGTATATGCAGGATACATCTGCGGGCGCTTTCACCCCGAGTATCGCTTATATGGGTTGGACAGTCAGTTTAATCGTCATACTTTTTCTATCCCTTGTAGCCTTTGTTTTCTGGCTTGCAGGCCTTGCTGATAAGAAGAAGAAACATGCATAGGCACTTGCCGGTAAATACAAATTTGTTAAGTGACTTACAACTATAAATGTTGGAGAAGTTATAAATAATGAGAAGTTTTTTAAATGCAGTAATATTTACGGTAGCAGTCGTGGGTTTTTTTGCCTTTGTTTGTACATATGTAACGGGCCTTTCAGGTGGAGGAGGTGGTGGAGGGGCAACCGGAGTCAGCCCTGAAGCAGGCGAAAAGATATTCTGGGGTGATGGCCAGTGTCACACGTGTCACCGCATTGGTACTTCAGGAAGTGCGACAAGAGGTCCTGACCAGGAAGGTCTTGCCTCAAGGGCAGAAGAGAGGGCAAAAGAGACGGGTTTGGGTTCCGGCTTGGAATATATGGTTGAATCAATAGTGAACCCTGACGAGTATGTCGTTGAAGGATATGATAAGATAATGCCAAAGGTATATGATCCTCCGATCATGTTGGGTAGGGAAAAGATTCTGGCTGTGCTCACATACTTGCAGACATTGGGTGGCGAGCCGGATATAGATGCTGTAACAAAGTTTAAGGACAGGATTCCAGAGGCATCAAAGAAGAAGGTGGTTCCATGGGTACCACCTATAGAGGTAGACCCGAAAGAAGGTGAATCGGTCTTTTTTGATGAAACGAGAGATGTTACGTGTTCAAAGTGCCATATCTTAAATGGAAAGGGTGCAAAGGTAGGGCCTGAGCTTACCGGCATAGGGGCAGTGCAGACACCTCAATATCTGATTGAATCGGTTCTCAAGCCAAGCGCTGTAATTGTGAAAGG
>JBHHYW010000433.1:0-2917 GCA_046757745.1 Candidatus Scalindua sp. | reverse complement strand
GGATAAAAAGCAAAGACACCTGCTTTACCGAAAGAACCAACCTTTTGAGTCTTAAGTCTCGAGTCCTGAGTCCTGAGTTTTGACTCGCACCCCCCCTCTTCCCCCCCTTGCGAAGGGTGGGTTGACTCCCGATTTATGATAACCTCGGCTCCGGTTGCTTCACATGCATCCTCAATAACTATGCAGTTATATTTTTCACTCAGCTGCATTATTCTGTTCATATCACAGGGCCGACCAAAAACATGAACCACTAATATAGCCTTAATCTTATCCTTGCATTTATTGGCGTTCTTCAAAAGTTCTTCAGTCTTATCTAAATCCATGTTCAACGTATTCGTGTCAATATCCACAAATAGAGGGATTGCCTTCTCAAAGAGTATGACATTGGCAGAGGCTATAAAACTGAAGGGCGTGGTGATGACCTTATCCCCCTCACTAATTCCGGCGCTTTTTAATGCAAGATGCAATCCGCTTGTACCACTATTAACGGCTATCGCATACTTAGACCCTACATACGCAGCCATTTTTTCTTCAAATTCCAAATGTTTTGGCCCAAGGCTTAAGTTTGGTGTCCTTAGAACATCACAAACGGAATTTATTTCAGATTCAGTAATGTCAGGTTGAGATAATGGTATATCCAATTTTCACCTATCCACTTTTTCTTCAAGTTACACATCAGCAGTAGCGGAAACCTCTAGATTTCCACCTCCATGGGTTGACTAGCAAAAATGGTTACATAAACACTGGCGTTCGTCCCATGGTGAGTGGAGGTCTAAAGACCTCCGCTACATTTCATTAAACATAGAAAGACTATACTATCAAGATAAAGCCACAAGAAAGATACTCAGACTGGCAAATAACACGCCGATCCCATAACAAATAAAAACTGTTTGCCTTTGAGAAAAACCTTTTACATATATTCTATCATAAAGGTGTTCTCTATCTCCTTCATGAAACCTTTGTTTACTTCTATACCTCCTTGCAATAGCAAGTGAAGTATCCAATATCGGCAAGCCCATTACAAGAATAGGAGCAACAAATGACAAAACGTCATATGGTTTAGAAGTTAACAAAATCATAATTGTTGCCAATATAAAACCTAAGAAATTACTCCCAGCATCACCCATAAATATTGATGCAGGATAGGAATTATATGGCAAGAATCCAAGTCCGCTACCCAATACAATCAGTGATAGCATAATAGCCAGTGAGTTGCCTTGTATAATTGATAAACATAATAAACCAACTGATGCTATTGATACGATCCCTGCAACCAGACCGTCCATACCATCCAAAAGATTCAGAGAATTACACGAAGCTACTACGTAAAATATCGTAAGAGGAATGCAGATTATAAAATTAGGAATAAACTGAATACGAAGACCGACTATTATTAGTGCAAGTGCAGCCAATATTTGTCCTGACAATCTAAAAACAGGCCTAAGTTTCTTAAAATCATCGAGAAATCCTAATGCCGTAACAATAAGACTCCCAAAAAAAATTCCTATTACTTCCACAATATATTGTCCCTTAAAAAACCCTACAATTAAAAAAACTCACGTAAAACTAAAAAAAATAGCTCCCCCCCCCGTATAAGGAACAGGCCTTTTGTGTACCTTTAAATCACCAGGAACATCAAATAATTGATATTTTATAGCTAACTTTTTGAACAAAGGAGTCAAAGCTAAACAAGACACAAACGAACCCAAAGATACTAACCCAAACATTAACATAAGATAAAGTCCTGATTATGTTTATTAAAGTTTATGCTACTTATTTTACAGAACGTATGTGAAGTTCCTACACCTCGTAGGTGTATGCTGGTTAGTCTAAACATAGTTCTTTTATTCTTGCCAATTCCTGCTGAATATCTATCCGAGAAGATACAAATTCTTTGTATTCTTCAGTATCTATGTTCAAGGATTTAGAATAATTGCATACTTTTTCTTCCTCTTGCACTTCATCTAGAAATTCTCTATATGAGGAGAAATCCCAATCGTGCGGTTTATCCACCAAATTAGCAGTTGTTGGATTTAGGTGAATATATCGAGTCAAATGGAGTAATTGTTCATCCGTAGTTACCATAACACTTTTGAATCTACTTTCCCACAAAGGACCTCTCCTGTTCATTTTAATGTTAAAATATCGTGTATAGCTATTTAGAACATTATTCATAAAGATTGAAATCCCACCCTTTTTTACTTGTTTTAATATGAGATGAATATGGGTAGGCATACAGCAGTAGGCAATTATTCCAACTAATTCCTCTTTACCGGAATTATCATCCAATAAAAATTGCCTCTTATCTTCTTTTTCTGCAAAAGCAGAAAATTTTAATGAAGGTTTCTCTATTTTATAATACCTCAATAAACCTCTCAACCTTTCATAGTCTGAGTCGTTTCGAAATATCACAAATCCGGCAATGCTCTTTGTGTAAACATGGTAGATATTTCCTTCCAATAAAGGTAATCTTCTTGTCATCATTTTTGCCACCTTTTTTGCCACCTACGCGGTGGAATTAGTGGTCTGCTTTACTCATCACTCCACCCTTTCCCAAACTTGCAGCCAGTAATCACAAAGGAAGGCGCCCCCCCCTTCCTCCACCGCGTAGGTGGGTGGGGTATTATCTACTCTTCAGTTGAAAGGGGCATATAAAGGACACTTCTACTCGCAAGTTTCAAATGAAGCTTCAATTTTTTACACCTACACCTACGGGGTGTAATTGGTAGTCTTGTCTGCCAAGCTGAAATGGAATAAGCGGACGCGTTCGTCGTTGATTCTCACCTCATAGGTTCCGTCAAGTGGTTTTATCTCTTCCGTATATATATTTTTGATTTCTTGACTTCTTTACCCCGTCTGCTCAGAGACTGTGTCATAATTAAACGACAAAAGAGGATACCAGTGGTTCTTCTTTAAA
>JBHHYW010000432.1:0-2919 GCA_046757745.1 Candidatus Scalindua sp. | reverse complement strand
GTACTTGAGCTGGTTGAAGGGATGAGCTTGCTTGAGGCTTCTCAGTTGGTAACGGCATTTGAGGAGAAATTTGGTGTTTCCGCTTCAGCGGCAATGGCGGTTCCGATGGGTGGTATGGCATCGGCTGGCGGAGAAGAGGCAGCTAAGGAAGAGAAATCAACGTTTGATGTTGTTTTGAAGGAAATTGGTGCTAACAAGATTCAGGTTATTAAGGCTGTTCGCACAGAAACTTCACTTGGGTTAAAAGAGGCAAAAGCATTGGTAGATAGCGCGCCAAAACCCATAAAAGAAGGTATTGCGAAGGATGAAGCGGAGAAGGTAAAAAAAGCATTAGAAGATGCTGGTGCGGTGGTTGAACTTGCGTAAAGTTGTAAATTAAAAAAACTTTTATTGGGATGCTGCAAAAGAAGGTATGAGAATAATAAATAGGAACATAAGAAATTATAGTAAGATTGCAGACGTGATTGAGATGCCTGACCTGATCAGGACTCAGACTAAGGCATATGCTGCTTTTTTGCAGGAAGATGTGCTTCCGAATAAACGTAAAAACCGAGGTTTGGAAGCTATTTTGCGAGAGACTTTTCCAATAAATAACTATGACGAAACGATTAATTTAGAATATATAAAATATGAGATTGGGAAACCACGTTACGGTCCAGATGAATGTAGAAAATTGAAGTTGATTTATGGCAAACCTCTGAGGGTCTGGCTAAGATTAAACAAGGAAGAGCCTGTTGAAGAGGCGGTGTATCTGGGAGAAATTCCTGTAATGATTGGCGGTGGTGAATTCATAATTAATGGAACAGAGAGGGTCGTAGTAACTCAACTTCATAGATCTCCAGGTGTGGATTTTGTTGAAGAGCTGCATGCAGAGAAGAGAATGCATTCTTGCAGGATTATTCCAGAGCGTGGCAGTTGGATTGAGGTGGAAGTTGGGAAAAAAGATGTTTTGACTACCAGGGTTGATCAAAGTGGTAAATTCCCTGCGACATGTTTCCTGAGGGCAATGTCAGAAAAATATTCAAAAGATGAAGACATTATCAGGCTTTTCTACGAAACTGAAACAGTCAGTATTAAGGATTCTGCTTCAATAAAAAAACTTAAGGACAGGTATTTAGTTGGTCGGTTGATTAATCCCCAAACTGGTGAGATTATATTGGAAGCTGGAAGGCAAATAACTGAGGATATGGTTAATGTTATATCGAATTCAAATCTTAAAAAGATTGAAGTTATCAAGAGCATGGATGATCCTTTGATACTTAATACTCTGGAAACTGATAATGCAGAATCTCATGAAGATGCGTTGTTGAAGGTTTATACAAGATTCAGGCCTGGAAATCCTCAGCAATTGGATAAGGCAAAGCAATTGTTTCATGATAAGTTTTTTGATTCAAAAAGATACAAATTAGGTCTTGTAGGGCGATTTAGATTAAATAGAAAATTAGGGCAAGAAGTACCTAATAATGAAATGACTTTACAACCTGAAGATTATATAAATTCTATCAGGTATATCGTAACACTTAGAAAAGATGAAGGAAGTATCGACGATATAGATCATCTTGGCAATAGGCGCCTCCGAACTCTTGATGAGTTATTTGGTGAAGAATTACGTAGAGGATTTCTTAAGCTAAGAAGAACAGTCCAGGAACGGATGAATACTAAGGATTTCGATCTGTTGACGCCAAGGATCCTCATAAACTCCAGAACAATTTTTTCAGCAATAGAGTATTTCTTTAGCCGTGGTGAGCTATCTCAAGTGTTAGATCAGACCAATCCATTAGCACAGCTTACACATGAACGGAGATTAAGTGCCTTGGGGCCAGGCGGACTTAATAGAAAGAGAGCCGGATTTGAGGTTAGAGATGTTCACATCTCGCACTATGGACGAATATGTCCTATTGAGACTCCGGAGGGTACAAATATTGGATTGATTGCATCATTAAGTATATATGCATCAACTGATGATTATGGCTTCTTAATTTCTCCATACTTAAAGATTAAAAATGGCAAACTGACAAATGAGATTGTCTACCTTCGTGCCGATGAGGAAGAAGGCAAAACTCTTGCACCGGCAGATACTCAGCTGTGTTTTGGGGCTAAAGGATTAAACAAGGAAGTCCTTGCACGTTTTAGTGGGGATTTCAAGCTTGTTAATGTGAAGGATGTTGATTATATGGATGTATCACCGAAGCAGTTGGTAGGAGTATCTACAAGCCTGATTCCATTCCTTGAACATAGTGATGCAAACAGAGCATTAATGGGATCCAACATGCAAAGACAAGCAGTGCCGTTATTAATAACAGAGCCGCCACTTGTTGCTACAGGTATGGAAAAAATGGTTGCACAGAATTCCAGCATGGTTGTTCGCGCTGAAAATGCCGGTACTATTACTAAAGTTGACGGTGAACAAATAATTATTAATGACAGTGATATATACAATCTAAGGAAATATGTTGGTTTAAACGAAGGCACCTGTTTAAACCAGAAGCCTATAGTGGTAGAGGGTCAAAAGGTAAAAAAGACAGAAATTATTGCTGATGGCGCTGCTACTTGTAATGGTGAATTGAGCTTGGGCAGAAATGTATTGGTGTCCTTTATGACACGGGATGGTTATAATTTTGAAGATGCTATTGTGATTAGTGAAAGTTTGCTCAAGAACGACAGTTATACGTCAATTCATAGAGATGAGTTTGAGGTGGAGATCAGGGAGACAACGCTTGGGAAGGAGGAATTTACCAGGGATATACCAAATGTTTCCGAGAAAGCTCTCAGTAATTTAGACGAAAACGGTATAATTCGTATTGGGACGAAGGTTAAACCTTCAGATATTCTTGTGGGAAAAATTGCTCCAAAGAGTAGAAGTGAGTTGTCTCCGGAAGAAAAACTTTTACATGCAATATTTGGCAGAGCTGGAGAGGA
>JBHHYW010000431.1:0-2928 GCA_046757745.1 Candidatus Scalindua sp. | reverse complement strand
TTACTTTTAGAGAATTTGCCTGTATTTCCAGTTCCAAACTTCCTGAAGTAAAACCAACTTCCGGCACATCTAAATTAACTTTGAAATTAGTTACATCAATCAGTAAGTCATGCGCTAATTTACTAAGCAAACCTTCCTTGAAAGTATAAACATGCAAATTTCCGGAATTCCCACCTAAACTGTACGCTCCAACTTTTAAAGACATTTCGTTTTCTCCTAAATTTCTTCTTATTTCAAGCTTAATCAGTTTTAAAGGACGTAATCTGTGACATCTATAAATTTGCATCCCTTGTCACATTAAAACGCCTTTCATAATAACAAGACTACTTTATTTTACCTTTAATCCTTAACAATTTCCGCGCCTCGCTTTCCATGGCGCTTACCTTCTGGAAAGCCTCGGCTACGCCATACCACCATGATATATCCTGCTGTACATGGGCAGTACCTTTGTACGCATGGGCTTTGTCTCCAAACCACATGTCAGTGTATAAATTCTCGATCGTCGAAGGATTATTCTGGCCAGCCGTAAATACGGAATATACTCCTAAAATAGGACCATATACAGGCACCTTACCCTTTGTGGTCTTAAATGCATTATAAATAGCATCTCCCAGTAATTTAGGTCCTAATGCATCCGCAATTACGTCTCCCATTGGATATATACCCCTTTCTGATACAGGGGGATCAAAGGCATCTGCTGCTGCTATCCCGTCCATAATTGACTGAGCCCTATCAGTTAGCTTCCACATTTGAAACATAAGCTGGTCCAGGTTTTCAAGATAAATCCTCGGAAAACGTGGACTGTGACAATTGCTGCACATCTGAATCCATTCTTCCCGTTTCTTCTTGTTTTCTGGTGAGTAAATGTCAATTTTAGCATTCAATGGTGGTATGTTTATGCCATACGGATAATCTTTTAAGGAAGACTTGTACTTAACACCCTTTGGCGGTACAGTCCCCATCCTCCATATACCCTTTGCGGCGGTAGTGTGGGTAAACTTTCCCCCTCCCTGGTACATATGGCAAAACTGACAGGTAGGAGATCTATAATCCTTTCCCGGTACGACTTGCCCAAGTGGTTTTTCCCAATCCCAGTGTTCTCCCTCAAGCTCATATATCACTCCCATCTTGGATTCCCTGTAAGATTCGGCGTCAGGATGGTCAAATCCCATATGACAACTCATACATGCCTCAGGCCTTCTACCCTCAGCCGCGGCAAATTTATGTCTCGTGTGGCACGAGTCACATTTATCAGTAGTTGAATGACAGTAATCACAGCCAAACATGGAATTGAGGTAGCCTTGCCGTGCATTTTCTGCGTACCATGGTACTATAAAATTAGCTATATTCGAATCTACATGATTCGGACGGCCGTATTTCTGTTCTTCCATATATTCAATTACCTGTTTAGGATGACATTTACCACATATATCCGGTGTCGGCAATCTTAGCTCGTTGTGATTTTCACCATGACATTCGTTACATACAACCTCATTTAATTCTCTCCCTAACAGTTGTTCTATCTGCCTTGTTTTTTTAGCAAAATAACTGTTCTTTTTTGGATTTGCATGCGTTGACTTCTTCCAGTCATTAACCCATCCGGGTGATACATTTTCATGGCACGCCACACAATCTTCCGGTTTATACTTCTTAAGGAGCTGATCATAGTAGGTTCCCTCTGGCCTGATATAGTGCCTCTTGGGGAACCAGTACATTTGCAATGGCACAGGCTTGTAAATATCTTGCCATGCCCCCATACCTTTTTCCATACCGACGTTATCATTCCACAAAGCCCTTGCCTTCTCACTTGGATAGATTATGTTATAGTAATTCATTGCCCTTTCTTGCATTTCCCTGGTTAGAGTTCCTTCAGGAATGACAACGGGTTTCTCCGCTTTTGACTCTTTTTTTGCGCTAGCCGTTGCCTTTTTCGTGGCTTTTTTAACGTCAGCTTTTACTACTTCTGATATTTCCTGACTTATCTTTACCTTGGTCTCAGCAGTTGATGTTTCTTCCGATTCTGATTTTGGCACTTTTTTATCCACGTCTTGAGCAAATGACATACTTCCAAACGAAAATACCAAGACAACAAAAACCGTCAGCAACAAATGAGTCCTCTTCCTACTCATAATGTGTCTCCTTAAAGGGCTTTTTTATTAATCCAAAAATTAAAATAATTGTTCACAAATAAACATTTTCAAGATCCATCATAATACTAAATATGGCATAAACGCTGATTCTAATGTATCCTTGGTTGAAATTTTAATGCATAGGAAATTTAATATTGTTAACACTTCGACTCCGCTCAGTGTGACGTCATCCTGAGCGGAATCGAAGGATTGCCTTTTGTCGCGTATGCGACTTAATTTGTTGAGTGATGGGATTCTAGGCAACTTATTCCATCGCCCAAACTTTAAGCAACGTCAAAACTTAATGAATTCTTGGAAGCAAGCTTGATGCTGATTTAACTTTTTCCAATAAGTTTGTTTTATATGGTGCTGTGTGTTGGGGGAAAAACCACTCATCCGAAGTGCCCTTTGCCTGTTGGAAGAATTCTAGCCGCATACTATGACCACGCGAATCATGACAGGGCCCACACACATTGTAAGATGTTCCGTACGTACCTATTTTGGCAATCTTTTGCCCTTCGGTTGCCTTCCCGATTTCCATAAAATAAGCATATGATTCTCCCGGACCATGACAAGCTTCACAGGTAACTCCTTCTTCTGAGTATTCTCCAGTGTCCTCATCATAACCTGTAGTATGACACTTCAGACATGTCTTCCGGTATTCCTCGTTACCGGCGATATAATCAGGGGCTTTTTTCACAAGGTCAAGGGTTTTAAACTTTATCCTTAACCATCTCTCTACATGTGGATACGTCAAACCTGCATGGCACTTAATACACTTTTGGCTACCTACATAAAT
>JBHHYW010000430.1:0-2936 GCA_046757745.1 Candidatus Scalindua sp. | reverse complement strand
TTACAAGAGAGTTAACGGAAAACCACTTGATCACGACCTCAATCGACGAAATCGATAAAATAACAAAAGAAGACAGGGACCTGCTTAGAGGACGTTCAATGCTCGTAAAGAAAGTTGACGTAATTCCCGTTGAATGCATAGTAAGAGGCTATCTCGCCGGTTCCGGCTGGAAGGAGTATAAAGAGCTGGGAACTGTCTGCAAGATAAATTTGCCTGACAACCTGAAAGAGAGTGACAAGTTACCTGAGCCTATCTTCACACCATCAACAAAGGCAGCATCCGGACACGACGAAAACATTTCTTTCGAAGAAGCCGTCAAGATTACTGGTAAAAGACTCGCAGAAGAAATAAGACAAAAAAGCATTGCAATATACAAAAAGGCAAGCGAATACTCACAGACAAAAGGAATTATAATCAGTGATACTAAATTCGAATGGGGTAAATATGGTGATAAAGTAATTTTAATTGATGAAGTCCTGACTCCCGACTCATCCCGTTTCTGGCCGATGGAAAGCTATTCGCCCGGCAAACCACAACTATCTTTTGACAAACAATTTGTCAGGGATTATCTGGAGAATTCAGGATGGGATAAACAATCCTCACCACCCTCCCTCCCTGTAGACATAATCCGGACTACGTCTGAAAAATATCTTGAGGCTTACAAAAAGTTAACAGGTAGGAATATATATCAATGAGTAGTAATGAAAAAATACTTGTAGTCGACGACCTTGAAGACATGAGGGCTCTCCTTAAAAGCATCTTAAAAAAGGATGGTTACAAACTAACAGTGACTGATGATGGTTTGAGCGCCGTTGAACTTTTCCGTAAAGAGCTTCCTGATGCAGTAATTATGGACATAAATATGCCTGGAATGGATGGAATAGAAGCTATGAAGTGTATGAAACAGATAGCCCCAAGGGTGCCCATTATCCTGATGACGGCTTATGGAAACGTAAGTACAGCCGTCAGTGCTGTCAAGTCAGGCGCTTACGACTATGTAGCAAAACCATTTGATAACGAAAAGATCGTCATTATTCTTAAAAATGCCCTGTCTGAACTTAAACTGAGACGTGAAGTAAATGCGCTTCGTACTGATGGTAAAGGAGAATCTTTATTATCTGAACTAATGGGCTCCAGTGGTGAAATAAAAAAAGTCTTTAATCAGGTAAATCGGGTAGCACCCACCGATTTTACCGTTATCCTATACGGCGAAACCGGTTCCGGCAAGGAATTGATAGCCAGAGCGATACATAATCAGAGTTCGCGAGGAGAAAACAAGATTGTTACAATTGATTGTGGCGCGCTACCTGAGACTTTACTTGAAAGCGAACTTTTTGGATATGAAAAAGGCGCCTTTACGGGGGCTGAAAAGAGAAAGGAAGGCTATGTAGAATTAGCGTCTGGAGGCACGCTCTTCTTAGATGAAATAGGTAATTTATCCTTACAGATGCAGGGCAAATTATTACGTGCCATAGAAGAAAAATGCATAAAGAGGCTGGGCGGAAAAGATGATATAGAGATTAATGTACGCATTATAGTTGCAGGTAATAAAAAGCTTGGCGAACTCGTAAAAGCCGGGAGGTTCAGAGAAGATCTTTTTCATAGATTGAATGAATTTACCATAGAGATACCCGCTTTGAGAAATCGCAGACGGGATATAATACAGCTCTCCAAACGTTTCCTTAATGAAATTAATATGGAACTGAACAAGAACATCACCGGTTTTTCGACCTCTGCAATAGAGTGTTTATTCAACTACAATTGGCCGGGTAATGTAAGGGAGCTGAAGAATATGATAAGAAAAGCCGTATTATTGTGTTCTGATGATGCGGCTATAGAAGCAGATGATTTACTGATAATTAAACCAAAATTAAAAACTGATCTACCTGATACTCGAAAAGAACAATTAATAGATGATAAGCTTTCATTGAAGGATATTGTAAAGAGTAACATACGTAAAATCGAAAGGGACGTAATAACGAATGTCTTGAAACGTACCGGTGGCAACAAAAGCAAGGCTGCCAGAATGTTAAAGATAGACTATAAGACAATGCATTATAAAATTAAGGAATATGGTATAAAAGTTTAAATAATTGCCTACTCACCTGCCAATCAGTTTGGGCAGGGATTTACGCAGATAAAAGCAGAAAGAATTGTTGACTTGGAAAACTTATTTTAAAAAGAAAAATCCATAATAAATCGTTACACATGAACACGCTTTCTGCTCCGCTCCAAGCTTGCCAGTGAACTCCGGCATTGGATTGTCATGGCTAAATTTTTTTACCTTTAACTAGTTTTTGTACGTAAATCGAGGTATAAAAACTAGATAGTATGCAGATTTTCGTAGATAAGAATCAACCCGCCCGTACCGGACGTTACCTGCCCGAGTAGGTACAGGCTGGCGTTCGGGCTGGGAGGAGTAATGTTTTGACGGAACAACTGATTAATTTACAGGATTACACAGTAACGCAATTGGTGTTTTTCTCCATCTGCATATTCTTTTGGTTATACACTATGTCTTTGTTGTTAAAGACACAATAAAGTATAAATTTGTCCAAATACCGCTTTTGCAATATTCCTAAATTTTGGATGGGAAATCACAACAACATTCTGAGCCCAGCCGGATATGGGAGATATTGTGCATATCGGTTATTTTGGTTGGGCAGTAGTTAACGCTGTTATCGTGATATTATCTTTTATATACGGAAAGTCACAGTTAAAACATAGAATAATAAAAGATAATTTTTGCCTAATAATGACGTTTGGATTAATAGATGGATTTATTTCAATGTTCTTTTTTATAAGGCAATATGATCTGCCCGGAGCGCCTTTAACAGGTTTTATTTTAAATATTGAAATGTCTATCTTATTTGTAATGATAGTATTAAATCATGATATTCAACTCTTATCCAAACACGTTGCATGGGGAATTTCTC
>JBHHYW010000429.1:0-2936 GCA_046757745.1 Candidatus Scalindua sp. | reverse complement strand
AGAATATGGAAACAGAAAATTTATACAGTATATAAGTAGCAATATTACTGAACGAAAGAGATTGGAACAACAGCTTGTGCGTACGGAACGTCTTGCTGCCATTGGTGAATTAGCTGCTGAGGTTGCTCATGAAATCAATAATCCTTTGGGAGGGCTTCAGAATTTTGCAAAGATGATTGAGAGAGAGCCTGCAAATGTTCATCAGACAAAGGAATTTACAGAGTTGATACAGGAGGGCCTTAAAAGAATAGAAGTAATAGTTAAGCGTCTTACCACGTTTTCTAAACCACATGTTTTAAACCTGTCCCACCATGCTTTAAACAATATAATAGAATCATCACTCATTTTTATGGAACATAGAATGGAAAGTGAAAAGATATCCTTGCAAAAGAAATTAGCATCGCAGTTACCCGAAGTTTATGTTGATTTTGATAATATTTTTCAGGTGGTAATAAATCTTTTGGCTAATGCCTTTGACAGTATGCCTGACGGTGGTAAATTGCAAATTGAGTCAAAGTTATGTAAGAATCATGATTCGTGCGTACAGTTTTCGATATCTGACACAGGATGTGAAATCAAGAAGGATGACGTGGATAAGATATTTGATCCCTTTTTTACAACGAAAGATAAGGGCAAAGGTATTGGTATAGGGCTTGCAATAAGTAAAAGGATAATAGAAGATCATGATGGAATAATCAGGGTAGTAAGTTCATCAGGAGAGGGAACAACCTTTACTGTATGTTTACCTGTAAAAAACAGAGAGGATAGGTTATGAGAGGCAGAGTACTTATTGTTGATGATGAAAAACTCATGAGGGTATCATTGGAAAAACAACTCAAAAAAGAGGGGTTTCTTGTAAAGTCTATGAAGACGGCCGGTGATGCGCTTAAATATATTAGAAATGGAGACTATGATATAGTTGTGTCTGATCTGAGATTGCCTGGCCTGGATGGGATTGATTTCCTGAAGGAAATCAAGAGTATTTCACGGAAAACTATTGTCATAATAATGACGGCTTATGGAACAGTGGAAAGCGCTGTAACTGCCATGAGGGAAGGAGCATTTGATTATATCTGCAAACCCTTCTCTACAGATGAATTGATTATCAAATTAGAAAGAGCTCTTACTTATCAAAAAGCAACATCAGAGGTTACAAGGCTACGTTCTGAAATCCAAGAACTCTATGGACAAGACAATATTGTTGGTAAGAGTAAGCCAATGATGAAGATATTAGAGACTATAAAAGCTATTTCTGATAGGGAAACAACAGTCTTAATTCAAGGTGAAAGTGGAACAGGTAAAGAACTTATTGCCAGCGCTCTCCATTACAACAGTAGCCGGAAAGATGGCCCATTTGTAAAGTTAAGTTGCGCTGCACTTAATAAAGAGATATTAGAGAGCGAACTCTTTGGGCATGAAAAAGGCGCTTTTACGGGTGCGATAAGGAACAAAAAGGGTAAATTTGAGCTTTCTGATGGTGGCTCTATGTTTCTTGATGATGTAGACGACATTCCTTTAGAGATGCAGGTAAAGTTACTCAGGGTGCTCCAGGAAAGAGAATATGAAAGAGTAGGCGGCGAAGATACAATTTCTGTAGACGTCCGCTTAATATGTACAACAAAGGTGGACCTGGCTATTCTAGTTAAACAAGGGAAGTTCAGGGAAGACCTGTATTATAGATTGAATGTCGTTGCTGTAAATCTGCCCGCTTTGAGAGAACGAAAAGAAGATATACCATTGCTGATAAATTATTTTATAAAAAAATATAGTAAACGCTTAAAAATTTCCAAGCCGGATATTTCTCAAGACACACTGGATTTATTGATGAAATACCATTGGCCGGGTAATGTCAGAGAATTAGAAAACGTTGTGGAACATGCATTAGTTTTTACTTCAAATAATAAAATGACTGTGCAGAGTTTGCCTGCGAATTTGAAAAAGCTTGAAAGTGTACCCAATAAAACACATCTGGATTTACAGGAAGAGGATAAAATTGATTTTCAAGATGAAGTCGCAGAATTTGAAAGAAATTTAATTAAATGGGCATATAAAAAAGCTGATGGCAACCAGATAAATATGTCGGAAATACTTGGCATACCCAGGACTACACTCCGAAATAAGATGATAAAATTGAACCTTTTTTAGTGACCACAATTATCATTCCATGACCAAATACGGTCAATCATCATATCCATATATTGTAATAAGACTTAAATATAATTCCCCCTGCAATTTTGTATCGAGGTTTTAGATTTAGGTCATTTACCAGATTTTTGACGATGTTCAAATAGATAGGTATTCCTATTTCTTATACCTGTAAGTCTATGATGTCATTGAGAATAATGGCATAGTCAAAAGTTAATATTTATATGGCATGTCTATTGCGATATTCAAAGTCTATTCATCATCATGAATTATAACTTTGTTGATGAATGAAGTAAAAAGATGTGCACACCTGTGATGGTGTGCACATTTATGATTACAATGTTGTTAGATTTATATTATCAGGATAGAAAGGATAAAGGTGATAACATGTTTCTTACAACGATACTTTGGGTATCTGTAGCAAGCGTCATTATTGCTGCCTTTGTTATAACACGATAGTTTCATTTGAAAGGAATTTTAAATTTTTTGTAATTTTTTAGTTAGGAGGAAACATATTATGAATAAAAAGTTAACGTTATTAGGATTGATTGCAGGTTTATGTCTAATAGGAACTTTAGCAGCGCCAAGCATAGTAAGCGCAGGAGAAGCGCAGGTGATAGCAACAATCCAGACAGGTCCTGAGTGGGAGCCGCTTGGCAGAGGAGAGCCTTTGACAGTTCCTGAAGTGCATTACAGGGTAAAACATTCGCCATACAAGAGCGAGTTGGTCAGATACGGACAGTTTCAGTTTAATGAAGCATCATGGACACTGCAGGGTGAGTATTCATGTG
>JBHHYW010000428.1:0-2938 GCA_046757745.1 Candidatus Scalindua sp. | reverse complement strand
GTCTGGGAAAGAAGGTGGTGGTAGTTGGTGGTGGAAACGTTGCAATGGATACTGCGAGAACCGCTGCACGGTTTTCTCAGACCGTTGGATATGATGTTGGCTATGAGCATACAGAGATGGATAGTGCACGAATGGCGGTTCGCATGGGAGCACAGGAGGTACATGTAGTATGCCTGGAATCTAAGGAAGAGATGCCTGCACACGAACATGAGATAGATAGAGCAGAGGAAGAGTGTGTAATACTTCATCCATCTAAAGGTCCGAAAAGAATCCTTTTGGAGAATAACAGGGTAGTGGGGCTGGAAACTATAGATGTTAAATCTGTTTTTGATAGTGACGGCAGGTTTAATCCTACATTTATTGAAGGCAGTGAAAGTACTATCTCATCAGATTCAGTGATACTGGCGGTTGGTCAGGCTGCTGACACTTCCTGGTTAGACAGACACCCTGAGATAGAGGTAACACAGCGAGGCACAATAAAGATTGATGATGAAACTCTTGCAACTACGAGACCCGGTGTTTTTGCAGGAGGAGATGTTGTCTACGGTCCCAGGATAGTAATTGAAGCAATTGGAAATGGCACACAGGCCGCAAAATCCATTGATAGATATATAAGAGGAGAAGATCTTCGAGATCCTAAGAAGAAGGTTTGGGTTACGCTTTCAGATAGCAAATTCAACTCACGTGAGGCAAACTATGACACAGTTCCTCGCACGGAGATGCCGATGTTACCCGCAGAAGAGAGGCAAGGATCATTTAATATGGTAGAGCTTGGCATTACTGAGGAACAAGCAAAGATAGAATCTTCCCGTTGCCTTAAATGTGATCTTACTATTGATGTGGAGACAAAAGACTGCATCCTCTGCGGCAGATGTACCATGGTATGCCCGATGGGAGCGCTGAGGATGGTGGATGCGCAAGATGAGACCAAAGTTTACGCTCCCTCGGTTAGTGAAGACGGCCTTGTAATAAAATATTCTGACAAATGCATTCGTTGTGGTAATTGCAAGGATTGTCCTGTGAGTGTAATAACCATGAAACGTGTGCTTTGGGAGCCTAATGAAGAAATTAATAAGAAGCTGGAAAACATCGAGGATTAAGAGAATAGGTTCCTATAACTAATGTGGATGTAAAGTAAAAGTAATGTGAAGGGAAGGATAAACAAATGAAAATTCCGGATCTGAAAAAGAAGTTAATGGACTCTGTAAATGAAATCTGGAAGACTGTATTTCGCCACGGTTTCAAAGATACTCCCAGAAACAGGGCTCTTATAATAATAAGCAATGTGTGGCTGCATTTGCATCCGGCTCAGGTCCGGGAGCATGGTACAAAAATTCGCTTTACCTGGTGTATGGGCGGCATTACTTTCTTTGTATTCCTGTTTGAATTAGTTACGGGAATATTGTTAATGTTCTATTATACTCCTGATGTTAACAAGGCTTATGCGGATGTTGCAGATTTGATGTTTGTGGTGCCTTATGGCAGATTATTGAGGAATAGCCACCGATGGGCTGCACATGCCATGGTGATTACGGTGAGTATTCACATGCTTCGTGTATTTTTATCGGGTTCGTATAAAGCGCCCAGGCAGTTTAACTGGGTGATAGGAGTGTTATTATTGTTAATAACATTCTTATTGAGTTTTACAGGATACCTGCTGCCCTGGGACCAACTCGGATATTGGGCTATTACGGTTGGTATGAATATGGGAAGGGCAACACCTTTTTTAGGTTATGAGGGGCCATTTGCAAATTTACTGGGAATGACAATAAACAATGACATTCGTTTTGCTCTGATTGGAGGAACAACTATAGGCGCTCCTGCCTTGTTGCGTGCCTATGTATGGCATTGTATCGCAATACCACTGATAGCCGCAGCATTGATGATGGTTCATTTCTGGAGAATACGTAAAGACGGCGGCATCTCAGGGCGGTTATAATTAATTTGTTTCAGTAACCTGCCATTCCGTTTGCAAATAAATATTAGTATTTGAGAATATTTTTATTTTAAGGAGTATATCCATGGAGATTAGGTTACACGAGAAAGAGCCGTTTGTATTGAAAGATGACAGAGTGTTTACATGGCCTAACCTTGTTGTTAAAGAGTTCCTGGCCGCTATTCTTGTTACGATAGGATTACTTTTCTATTCATTTTATGTGGATGCTCCGCTTAGTGAATTATCAGATCCGTCGCACGCCGAAAATCCGGCAAAGGCGCCCTGGTATTTTGCAGGTTTACAAGAACAACTGGTCTATTTTGATCCATGGTATGCCGGAGTAGTGCTTCCGAGCTTAATTGTCCTGGGACTGATACTTCTGCCGTATCTGGATAACAATCCCAAGGGAAACGGTTACTTTACGTTTAGAGAACGGAAATTTTCTATAATTGTGTTTCTTTCAGGCTACGTGTTCTGGTATTTACTGGTATACGTTGGCACTGCTCTGAGAGGACCTTTCTGGACATTTTTCTGGCCATGGCAGGAGTGGACACACAGTTTTCCTACACCGGCGCCACTTCACAATCTACCATTACCCCTGGGGATTATACTTTTAGGCGGGTTTTATACTGTGGGACTTGTTTTCCCTGTACTTATTAAAAAAGGAACCTTTTTTCGCGATCTGGGCATCATACGGTATGCCCTTACAATGGGACTTCTTCTAACAATGATCGGCACTGCAGGAAAGATACTATTGAGGCTTTTACTTAATATCAAATACATTATAGCGACCCCATGGATAAACATATGATCAATTTTCGAAATTCATAAACGATTATTTCCAGAGAGTAGGTGATTTGTGAGCATACGAGGAGTAATATTTTTTATCTCAAGTGCCCTGTTACTTTTAATTACAGGTATGTGGATTAATGTTGAGCGTCATCCGGAATGGAAAAAATATCAAAAGAGATATTACAAAGAACATGCACTAAAGACTGAGAA
>JBHHYW010000427.1:0-2942 GCA_046757745.1 Candidatus Scalindua sp. | reverse complement strand
GCTATACGGTTTAATATTTACTGAGGCTGCCGCTTCAAGCCTCTCTTGCAAGCATTACTCACAGGTGGTGGTTGCTTACGCAAAACGTTAAATGTTTAACGAGAGTCTACTTATGGGAAAACACGAAGATAAAGAGCTTGATATTATTATTTGTCTGGAAAAAATTGCTTGGGACAATTTCGAAAGAAGAAGAACCTATGAGTGGAAATTTAACTTTTCTGTTTGGGCTGCACTTGGTGCACTTATTGGTATTTTATTAGCAAAAGATGCAAAGATTCCTCCCATCGAAGGGTGTCTAATTTTAGTCCCGATTGCTTTTGCTCTGTTTATTATTCTTGGACATACTTTCTGGTTATATCAACTGAATAAACGGCATAGATTAGATAAATCGATAGCGATATTCTACGAAGAAGAACTCAAGAAGAAACTGGATATAAAGTTTGCAAATGAAATAGACAGTTTAAAAAAATCTGTAAGAAACGATGCTTGGTCATCGTTGGTGAGTGTATTGGTTACTCTTTTAATTGTCACTGGAGCGTTAATAATTCTTTTGTTTAGATAGCTTGAAAGAAAACATATAACCATACGTTTCACACGGACTCGATACCGCTCGCTGGTGAATGCTAACGTTATAAAGGAGTCTCAATTTGAAGGCAAAGGCCATAATGGTACAGGGAACGGGTTCAGATGTCGGCAAAAGCATTCTGGTGTGTGCACTATGCCGTATTTTCCAACAGGAAGGGCTGAAAGTTGCACCGTTCAAGGCGCAGAATATGTCCAACAACTCTTACGTAACGGTAGGGGGTAGGGAAATGGGCAGGGCGCAGGTAGCACAGGCGGAGGCTGCTGGTTTACGTCCTGCAGTGTTATTGACAATCACTAAATTATCCTTTTTCCTGAAGTTAATATTTTCTTGATAAATGGGTCTGGCTCATCAAAATCTGACCTGGCAAACGAATGGGGTTCTATTCTCAAATCAACTTGCCTTCTTAGATGCATTAATTTTACATCTTCACTAAAACCGTCAATATCATCATTTTTTAAAAATACTGCAAGATCAATGTCGCTTTCGGTAGTAAATTTATTTGTTGTATAGGAGCCAAACAAATACAATCTCCATATCTTAATCCCATTCTTTTGGAGAATTTTGATATATTCCTTAATTTTACGATAAATTATTCTTTTATTCTCTTTATTAACCATCGTCTAAATTCCTTTATCTTTAAGATATAATTTTCTGTAAATCTTTTAGTTGCTTTTTTATAGAATCTACCTTTATAGTCAGGGTACCTTGCCTTTATATTAAAAGTAGTTACTTCATCCAGAAGGTCTTTCTGCGCTTCAGTGAGCTGTAATTTCGCCATCTCGGCAATTTTTGTAAGATCATGTGTATATGGAATATTAGTGTCAACTTATTTGGCATAGATTGCTTTTAAAAGTTTTTCTAAAATTAAGTGGCCCAGAAATAGAGCCCACATATTGTGACTGTTTTTGAAAAGACTCCCCATTGCCCTCAAGTCTTTATTTGATGAGTATAACCAGTAATTTATGATTTCATCCTTTGTCATTATACTATTCAAGTACCACTTATTATACTGAGTAACATTTGACGGCTAATTTATATTAAAAATCCATGAGGCGTATACTATACTTAATGTCAAAAGAATGCAAGAGGAAGATAGTATGAATTGCTTGCTTCAAAAGAAACAGCAAAATCAGTAAATTTAATGATCCTGTTTTGTCCTGGTTGACAGATGCCAGTACATACGATAAAAAACGTACATTTGATTCATAGCCTAAAATGAGTTTTTGCCTTTCTCTTTACACTTCATTTTTGATAATATATAAAGGCTACGGCTGAACTCATGCCGAAGCTAAGTTTGAAATGCATCAAGTGAACTAAAGTATAGAGAAGTATCTAAAGCGTGAAGTGATCTAAAGTGACCAAAGTTAGGAAACAGACGCGGCTTGAATTGTTTGAACCGTTATTGGCCCCAACTTTAACACTTTTAAGTTTTTATGACAGGGTAATACTAAAAACTAAAGGAGTCTCAATTTGAAGGCAAAGGCCATAATGGTACAAGGCACAGGATCAGATGTTGGTAAAAGCATTCTGGTGTGTGCACTATGCCGTATTTTCCAACAAGGAGGCCTGAAGGTTGCACCGTTCAAGGCACAGAATATGTCTAACAACTCTTATGTAACGGTAGGGGGTAGGGAAATGGGCAGGGCGCAGGTAGCACAGGCGGAGGCTGCCGGTTTACTCCCCGTCGTTGAAATGAATCCAATTCTGCTGAAACCTACCGGCAATAATGGGTCACAGATTATAACTATGGGGAAGCCGGTTGGGCATATGACGGCTAATGAGTATTATGGGAACAGGGACAAAATGCTGGATATTGCGAAGGAAGCGTATTCAGCGTTGAGTGAACAATATGACATTATCGTTATTGAAGGTGCGGGAAGTCCGGCAGAGGTCAATATCAAGGATAATGATATTGTCAATATGAAGATCGCCGAGATTGCCGATGCCCCCGTAATACTTGTAACAGACATAGAAAGGGGAGGTTCATTTGCCTGGATAGTTGGCACACTGGAGCTTTTAAACAGTGATGAAAGAGCACGGGTCTGCGGTATAATCATAAACAAATTCAGAGGTGATATGGGAATACTGGAACCAGGAATTAAAATGTTGGAAGAGAGGATTGGTAAACCTGTTTTAGGTGTTCTCCCATATTTCACAGATATAAATATAGACAGTGAAGACTCAGTGTGTCTTGATAGTAGTGACAGAAAGCTAGATAATAAAAACTATAAACCATCTGAATCTGAAATTGATATTGTAGTCATAAGATTACCCAGGATCTCCAATTTTACCGATTTTGATATACTTAAGAGAGAAAAAGATGTCTGCGTAAGGTTTGTGGATGATGCGCAGTCAA
>JBHHYW010000426.1:0-2962 GCA_046757745.1 Candidatus Scalindua sp. | reverse complement strand
TTAGGATAAAGCAGGTTTGTTTATTATTTTCAACCCTGTGAAACAGGAACTTTATGGTTTGTGAACGACTATATTTGGAAAGAAAGTTCATGTATCAACATCCCTGTATAAACATAAACTAAGTTTAATGTGATTAATCCACACTTCAGAATACAGAATAGTTTTTTTCGCTGGTGGATATGTAGGAGATGGAATAATAAGGCTACATATTATTCAAGTCAAGTATAAAAAGACGGTCTTTGGAACGATACAAAGGGCGATATAGTCTGTAAATCAGATGAAATCAGACAAAATATTGGAAAAGGTTAGACGGCCAGGGTTTCACATGGTAAATTTGCTAAATAACATAGATGAAGCCACTGTAGTAAATAGAACTATTACAAACGCTTAGTCTCTAAGCCGACAATTTCTTGCTTTTTTTGAACGGAAATTGTCACCTTATAGACTAAACTGTTTTACCACTCCTTCGGAGTGTTAAAGGAAATCAATAACAAACCCGGAAATAATAAATAATTCTTTTACAAACAACACGGATAGAGACCGTTATAACGAAGATTAAACACAATTGAAAGCAAGGCCGCTTAGGAAGGCAGGAATTGCAGGAAGGGAGAAAAAAGCAAAGGATTTGTTTTCTAAAGTTTTTTCCTGAATTTCTTGTTTTCCTTAGCGGGGTAATAATTTAGCTATTCTTTTTTACAATAAGGGAAAGTTTGAAAACCGTAGGTTTTCATTTTACAACCTGGCCGAACCTGAACATAAGTGAGATAAGTTTAGCTTTGCTTAAGATATCCATCCCCTTTTTGGTTCTGGCTTGGCCAGGTTGGGAAGCGCTTTATGGAATTAACAAAAGAGAATCTAAATAAAAACATAATCAGATTAGCCCTTCCTGTCGCCTTGGAAAACGTCTTACACATGGCTGTTTTCATAGTAGACATAATTATGATAGGCAGATTGGGGACTGCGCCTGTTGCTGCGGTTGGGTTGGCGGGTGCATTAAGCTTCATTATTGCAATGATATTTACCGCCCTTAATGTCGGGACTACGGCACTTGTAGCAAGAAGTTTTGGCGCCAGGCAAAAGGCTGAAGCCCGGGAAGTGGCTGGACAATCTATATTAATTTCACTTGTGTTTGGCCTAACAATAAGTCCTTTCATCTTTTACTTTGCCGATAATATTTTGATCTTGATGAGTGCGGAAGAAAGTGTTGTGGCGCTAGGTTCCAGCTATCTCAAAATAGTGCTGAGTTTCTTTATTTTTAGATTGATAATTCTAACCGGAAGCTCAATCTTCCGTGGGGCGGGTGATACCCGAACCCCCATGGTTATTACTCTTGTCACAAATTGTGTAAATATATTATTTAACTGGCTTCTCATATTTGGTATATGGATATTCCCGCGTATGGAGGTAGCGGGGGCGGCATGGGCAACATCAATTGCCTATACAACAGGCGCATCCCTGATCTTTTACAAACTTCTGAGCCGGAAAAGCATCTTAACAATAAGTTTCAGGAATATTGCTGCTGTAAAGAGATCCATAATTAAGAGGATATTGCGAATTTCTTTGCCTGCTACACTTGATGCCTCTTTAACCCAGATGGGCTATCTTTTTTTTATCAAGATAGTTGCCATGCTTGGAACTGTCTCACTTGCCGCACACCAGATCGCCATCAGAATAGAGGCTCTATCATTTATGCCGGGTTTTGCATTAGCAGTAGCAACTGCCACGATTGTGGGGCAAAGCCTTGGCGCCGGGAAACCAGACCTGGCAAGGTTAAGTATGAGAAAGAATTGCCAAATAGCCCTGGCAATGATGGGGTTCTTTGCGTTTATATTCCTGGCATTTGCAAAACCCATGGCGATGGTCTTTCATCCGGAACAGGATGTATTAGCCCTTAGCGCTTATTGTGTAATGATTGCAGCATTGGAACAACCTGCACTGGCAATATACATGGTATATTCCGGCGGATTACGCGGGGCAGGGGATACTCTTAGCCCTATGATTATTACGATAGCGGGAACACTGTGTTTCCACTTACCGGTTGCTTATATCTTTGGAATTGTGCTAGAATGGGGTCTTGCAGGGATATGGTTTGGTGCAGCGCTTGATTGGATACTTCGCTCTATTGCGGTATACATACTCTTCAGAAGAGGAAGGTGGAGGAGAATAAAGGTATGAAAGTTACTTTTCTTGGTACGGGAACATCATATGGAGTACCAATGATTGGGTGTGAATGCCGAGTCTGTACGTCTGAAAATCCAAGGAATTCCAGAACTCGCTCCTCGATCATTGTATCCGAGGGGAAATGTAATATACTTATAGATGCGGCTACAGAACTGCGTATTCAATGCTTGAGAAATAAAGTTAAAAGATTAGATGCAGTACTTTTAACACACGCTCATGCAGACCATATCCTGGGATTAGATGATTTGAGGCACTTTAATAGAAGCCAGAAAATCAATATCCCGGTATATGGATCTCAAGACACAGTTAATAGCATATACCGAATGTTCTCGTATGCATTCAGTGAAGTATCTTCCAATGGAAGCAAACCAAAGTTTACCCTTACACCCATTGAGGAAAAACTCAGCCTTTCTGGTATGGAAATAATACCTGTTGAAGTAATGCACGGGCAGGAAAAGGTCACAGGCTATAGATTTGACAAACTTGCCTATGTAACGGATGTAAGCCAGATACCACAGGATTCTATGGATAAGCTAATGGGGCTTGACTTACTGATTATTGACGCCCTCAGAAATATTCCTCATGAAAAGCACTTTAGTATCGAACAGGCTATAAGTATTGTATCCATACTAAAACCAAAGCAAACATTCTTCACGCATATAGCACATGATATAGAACATGAAGAGACAAATAATACATTACCAGCAGGGATTAAATTAGCATACGATGGATTATCGGTTGAAGTGTGAACTTGTCAAGGCGTAGAATACTAACCCTTTCA
>JBHHYW010000425.1:0-2968 GCA_046757745.1 Candidatus Scalindua sp. | reverse complement strand
TTTAAGATTACACCGCAGCGTATGGGGATATTTAAGATTCTTGAGGGTAATCTTGAGCACCCTTCTGCTGAAAATATTTTCGCCAAAATAAAGAAGATTTATCCTACCATATCTTTTACCACCGTTTACAAGACGCTGGATATCTTGGAAAAGATGGGCGAAGTCTTAAAGATTACTATAGATGATGAAAGAAAGCACTACGACCCCAATACGGTTACCCACCATCATATCATATGCTTAGGATGCAATAAAATCTCTGACATTGAAGGGGGACAAATAAACCTGACTCTGCCGGATGGAATTCTAAATGAGTTTACACCTTCCAGATATCACGTCTCTTTCTATGGTACTTGTAAAGATTGTTTAAATAGACAATAAACAGGTTTAAGTCGAACTTATATAATTTGTTTCAATTTAACAGAAAAAATAGTATAATTTATATCTGTTTAAGTGAGTCTACTCGTAGATATTAAGAGGAGGGATGGGATATGTCTTTGAAAACGTTAAAGGAAATACTGGATCAGGCTATTAAGAATGAAGATGAAGCTAATCGATTTTATTCTCAAGCGGCAAATACAGTGAATGACCCTTCAGCGAAGGTATTACTTAATGAATTTGCAGAAATTGAATTGAAACATAAAACTGTGTTGCAGAATTTTGATTTAAGCACTGTTGATGAAGAACACCATACAATTAAAGAAGCACATGACTTTCACTTAAGTGATTATCTTCTTGATAAAGAAATTACTCCGGATTCATCCATACAGGACATAATGATACATGCAATGAAGAGAGAACACAAGGCATATCAGTTTTTTAAAGATATGGCTAAGGTTGTGAGCAGCGTTGAAGTAAGGAATCTTTTTGAAGATCTGGCGGCAGAGGAATTGGACCATAAAGGAAGGATTGAAACGGAATACGATGATGTAATTTATAAGGAGTTTTGATAAATGGCAGAATACGTTATCATTGGTAATGGAGTTGCCGGTATAAAAGCGGTCGAGCAAATCAGGAAGTCTGATAGTGATAGTAAAATTACTATGGTAGGGGAGGAGAATTATCCGTTTTATTACAGGCCTCAACTCCCGGGATATATCTGCGGTTCAGTCGATGAAGGAAGATTATGGGGGGAAAAGAAGAGTTTTTACGAGGATAATGGCGTTACTTTACTCCTTGGGAAAAAGGCGGTAAAGGTTAAGGATAGTAATAATGAAGTTGTTTTAAGTGATGAAACTGTACTTCATTATGATTCGTTTTTAATCGCAACAGGTGGCTCCGTTAAAAGCAGGGAATATCCGGGTAGTGATTTAAATGGCGGAATAGTACAGCTAAAAACGATAGATGATGCAAAAAACATAAAGGAAAGGATGAAGGGAGCAAAAAGTGCCGTAGTAGTTGGTGAAGATTTCCTGACACTGTCTCTGGCAGAAGCCCTGAATAAAAGCGGCATTGGAGTAACCTACCTGTTGCGGGGGGGCAGATTGTGGCCTGAAGTTATGGATAGAGATGCCTCCAAGGTTCTTGAAACCAAGCTGATTGAGAAAGGCATAAAGATAGAGCATGAGACGGATATAAAAGAAATTGTTATAAAAGATAAAGCTGTTCAGGGCGTTGTTACCACTAATGATGTATTTGTTGAATGTCAGATTGTTGGCGCCATAGATAAACTGGTACCTAACATAGACTTCCTGAACGGTAGTGGAGTGGATGCCTACGATGGCGTCCTGGTGAACAATAATATGCGTACTAATGTTGATAACATCTATGCTGCCGGAGATGTTGCTCAGTTGTCAAATAGTGTTGAGGAAGATATTCCAAAGATTAATATCAGATGGCTGAAGGCATGGAGGCAGGGGCAGGTTGCAGGTGCAAATATGACAGGCAAGGATAGTGAATATGATGATATCTCGTGTATTAGTTCAACGCAGGTATGCGGGGTTGACCTGATTTCAATAGGGATTTCAAATCCATTAAATGGCGGTTATAAGATAATGAGAGGTGATTATCCTCATCCTGAAATTGATGTTTATAAGAAGTTAGTCTTAAGAAATGATGTAGTAGTAGGCGCTTTATTTGTTGGTAATGTGCTCGAGGCCGGAGAGATAACGAAGGTCATCAGAAACAAGACAAAATATTCTGATATTGACGAGACTCTTTTGAAACAGATGTTTGACTTTAATTATCCAAGGAGTCCATTTCGCGGTTTTCTATGTCCGGTATGCAAGCTTGAACTTTCAACACCACCTGACGCTAAGGTTGGGGATAAGATCGTGTGTCCTGCCTGCGGTATAGAACTTAAGGTGACCGAACGGATGCTGAAGTGATATCATTATCATTTGTTCAAGGCATTTCAAAAAAATTTTAACTATATTAAACAGGTTTTTACATGAACAGTTGGAAATGTGCTGAATGTGGTTATCAACATGACGCAATGGAACCCCATGAAACCTGTCCTTCATGTGGTAAGGAATGTGAATTTGTAGATGTTACAAATTATGTTCCTAAAATGGAGAGGACAGGTAGAGAATGCATATGTAAGGAATGTGGGACTGAAGTCAGGGTTGTTAATGATGGCGGCGGCTTCCTTAAATGCTGTGACCAACTTATGGTGTTAAAGTAGATATACGCCTAAATTAAGCGATTTTGTATTACATGCCGTTGTAGCCGCTGGCTTTAGCCTGCGTTTTGCATCACCTGATGGATCTACGGAAGTTACGCAACCTCAAGGTTACGGCTACTAAATCACTTAATTTAGTCTCTTAACAAAAATACAATGATAAATGAGACAATAGAATCAATATTAAAGAAAGCGGCTGACAAAGAGAATGGCACTTATTTACTTTATAAGAATGCAGCAGATAATGCGCACGATGCACAAACAAAGGCCGTGCTGGTTAAGTTTGCGGATGAAGAGCTGAAGCATAAACAAATATTGGAAGAGTTTGACATAGGGGAGTTAAAGGATCAG
>JBHHYW010000424.1:0-2969 GCA_046757745.1 Candidatus Scalindua sp. | reverse complement strand
TAAGAGAAGGTGGGAAGACGGTAGGGGCGGGTGTTGTTACTAAAATTATTGAATAGTGTAAAAATAATAAAGCGTAATGGCGAATTATATAACTTTGGCATGTACAGAATGTAGTAGTAGGAATTATAGAACAAGCAAGAAGCTGAAACAGACTGAGCGTCTGGAGATGAAAAAGTTCTGTAAGTTTTGCAGGTCACACACATTACATAAAGAGCAAAAAAAATAGGAAGAAAAGAAAGGTCTGTAGCTCTAATCGGCTAGAGCACCGGATTCCAAATCCGGGTGTTGGGGGTTCGAGTCCCTCCAGACCTGCCAGAAAATTTTACTATAGAAAAGTAGGGTGTAGAGCATGACTTTTCAAATTTATAGAAAGGGAATGGGTGTATATGCAAGAAGTGCGGTAGCAGGACTCTTTGGTCTTGCCGCAATATTTGCCGCATACTCTTTATATGGGGCATTGATAGACCTTCCGGAATTTTATGCCGGTGCCAGGGTACCATTGCTGGATATAAGTTTGACTTGGGGGGTAGCTGGTTCATGTGCCCTTTTTGTTTTGTGCGGCACATTTATATGTATATTTACAACTGGTTTTGAAATAGGGCTGAAGGGGTTAGATAACAAGTCCAAGAAAGCTGTAGAGTTTTTTATAGAAACACAAGCAGAGCTTCAAAAGGTTTCATGGCCGACAAGGAACGAATTAATTGGCTCAACAATTGTTGTTATCGTATGTTTGATAGTCTTGGGGGTGTATGTTTTCTGTGTTGACTGGATAGTGTCAACTTTTATGAAAACTATAGATATATTGTAGTAAGTTTTTTATGTCTGGGGTTATGGGATGATAGCGTTGAGCATTTTAAGGTTTGAGATCACGTCTATTCGAACACTGCTAATTCAGAAATAGCTGAACAAGACCCACCATCTTCCTGCTAGGTAAGTTTCAAAGAGTTTCTAAGGAAAGAGTAATTAATGTGAATGTATAGTGTTTCTAGTTTTGACAGGAATTATTGTTTTATGTTATGGGGAAAAAGTGGTTTGTGCTTCGTGTGCAAAGTAACAAAGAGGATAAGGTTAAAAGTGATTTGGAGAAGCGTATTAAAATCCAAGGAATTGAAGATCTTATCCCAAAGATTTTAGTGCTTAGTGAAAAGGTATCTGAAATCAAAAGTGGAAAAAAAAGAGTAGCCGAAAGGAAGGTGTATCCGGGTTATATAATGGCGGAAATAGAGGTTGATGAGAAAGGTGAAATTCCGGAAGAAGTGTGGTATATGATCCGTGAGGCCCCTGGAGCAGGTGATATTATTGGTGGTGATAGTAAGCCAATACCAATGAAAAGTAGTGAAGTAGAGAAGTTGTTAGAAAGAGTAGAACGAGGGGAAGAAAAGCCGAAAGCAACGATTGAGTTTCGTAAGGGAGATAGGGTAAGGGTCAAAGAGGGCCCCTTCGAGAATTTCGACGGAAAGGTGGAAGAGGTCTTGCCTGCTAGCGGTTGTTTAAAATTAATGCTTACGATTTTTGGCAGGCCTACACCCGTAGAATTGGAATACTGGCAAGTAGAGGCAATATAGTATACATTTTTTATTATGTAATTTAATGGCAAAAGAAGCTGATACTAAAATAAAATTACAAATCCCCGGAGGGCAAGCTACTCCAGCGCCCCCTGTCGGCCCTGCTTTAGGGCAGCATGGGGTGAATATTGGCCAATTTGTTACTCAATTCAATGAGAAGACCAAAGATTTGCAGGGAATGATAACACCAGTGGAAATCTCGGTTTACAAGGATAAGTCATTTACTTTTATTATCAAATCACCTCCAGCTGCCGTATTGCTCAAAAAAGCTGCGGGGATAGCGAAAGGTTCTTCGGAACCTAACAGGGATAAGATAGGCAAAGTAACAAAGTCGCAAGTTGAAGAGATCGCAAAGGTAAAACTGCCCGACCTTAACGCAAAAAACCTTGATATGGCCGGGAAGATTATCGAAGGTACTGCTCGGTCTATTGGTTTAAAGGTGGAGGGCTAGAAATCTGTAGTATATTAAAGGAAATTAATAATGAGGTTTAGAAGTAAACGTTACGTCGAATCAAATAAAACGGTCGAGAAATCTAAGGAATATACACTGAAAGAAGCGGTTTCAGCCCTAAAAACCTTTGATAGGGCTAAGTTTGACGAGACTGTTGACATTGTCATGAAATTAGGCGTTGACCCTAAGCACTCGGATCAGATAGTCCGTGGGTCATTCTCGTTGCCGAAAGGGATTGGAAAAGAGGTCAGGGTAGTAGTGTTTGCCAGTGGAGACAAAAAAATAGAGCTGGCACAGAAGGCCGGAGCCGTAGAAGCGGGCGGTGACGATTTACTGAAGAAAGTCGAGGGCGGGTGGTTAGATTTTGATGTGGCAATTTCAACACCAGACATGATGGGCAAAGTGGGTAAACTAGGCAGGGTTCTGGGTCCACAGGGTAAGATGCCATCCCCAAAGTCAGGAACGGTAACTAATGATGTTGAGACTGCAGTTAAAGAATTTAAGGAAGGTAAGATAGAATATAGAACAGATGCTGGTGGTAATGTTCACGTGCCTGTAGGGAAAACATCTTTTCCAGATGAAGATTTGGTCGAGAATATTAAATCGTTTATAAAGCATATTATCAGCAATAAGCCGCCTGCAGCAAAAGGGACTTTTGTTCAAAAAATATCTATTTCATCTTCTATGAGCCCTGGTGTAAGAGTTGCTCTGGCTTCATAGTTAAATATTTTAATGAATTTTAAAAATAATGTCTAAAGCGTTAAAAAAATTAATAGTTGATGAGCTTGTAACTGACTATAAGGATAAGAAAAACCTTGTTCTTGCGAATTTTAAGGGAATAAACGCTCACCAGTCAAATGTGTTGAGGAGCGATCTGAGGGAGAAAAATATCAATGTGAAGGTTGTAAAGAATTCTCTTGCCGCTATAGCATTTAAGGAAGTAGGGATTTCGG
>JBHHYW010000423.1:0-2985 GCA_046757745.1 Candidatus Scalindua sp. | reverse complement strand
TACTTATAAAGGAGGTTAATCGGCTGGATACTGTTGTTGCTGAATTTCTCGATTTTGCAAAACCCAAGCCTCCGGAACTGAAGTCATCAAAAATCAATGATACTATCCTGTCGGTACTTAAATTAACTGAGCATCAGATGTCAAGGTCAGGAATTAACCTCAAGACACAATTAGAAGATTCTCTTCCATCTGTATACGTTGATCCGGAACAGATGAAGCAGGTTTTTCTAAACCTTATTATTAATGCAGTTGAGGCTATGCCGGATGGTGGAGTTTTGGAGGTAGGATCTCATCGAAATGATTCAGGAATTGTATGCACTTTCTCCGACACAGGAACAGGGATTAGCAAAGAGCAGCAGGAGAATCTGTTCACTCCATTCTATACCAGTAAAAGCAAAGGTACTGGTCTGGGGCTTGCAATCGTTTACAGGATACTTGAGAATCATAAGAGTAAGATCAAATTTTTTACAAAAGCAGATGTGGGAACTACATTTACAATATGTTTACCGATTGGGTAGGGGCGAACGGCCATTCGCCCCTACATAATATATTTGTCGTTGCGAGTAACGTTAACAATGAAACAGTTCCATGAATCTCCCACCCCCCCCCTTCTTAGAAAAGGGGGATTTGAGGCAGGTAAAAATGGTGTCAAATAACAAGACTATTCTTTTAGCAGATGATGATGAAAGCCTGAGAAGGGTTATAGAATATAACCTCAGCAATAAAGGTTACAGGGTACTCCTTGCAAACAATGGTAATGAGGCGCTTAATATCTTTAAGAGTGAAGATGTTGATATTGTAATTACTGATATACAGATGGAAAAGGTTGGCGGATTGAAACTCTTAGAAGAGATAAAGAGGCTTAAGAGCAATGCACTTGTAATTATGATAACTGCACATGGCAGCATTGAAACAGCCGTAAAGGCTATGAAACTTGGAGCGTATGACTATATTACAAAACCCTTTGACAGGGATGAGCTTCAAATCATTATTGAGAAGGCGCAAAATTTACAGTCCCTGATGTCAGAAAACATAAGATTGAGACAGGAACTTGCAGACCGTTTCAGCCTGGATAATATTATAGGCGCCGGTTCAAAGATGAAAAGGATATACGATATGGTTGCACGGGTTGCAAAGAGTGATTCAACAGTACTGTTACAGGGAGAGAGCGGAACAGGCAAGGAGTTAATTGCAAGGGCAATACATTTTAATAGTTCGAGGGCAAAGAAGCCTTTCATAACAGTAAATTGCTCTGCAATTCCTGAAAACCTGATGGAGAGTGAGTTGTTTGGACACGTAAAAGGGGCTTTTACAGGAGCGGTTAAAGACAAAGCCGGAAAGTTTGAAGCTGCAGATGGAGGGACTATTTTCCTGGATGAGATTGGAGATATACGCAAGGACCTACAAGTTAAATTACTCAGAGTACTTCAGGAAAAGTCTATAGACAAGGTGGGTGCTACTCAGGATATCAATGTAAATGTGCGCGTTATTGCGGCAACAAATATTCTACTGGAGACTGCCATAGAAGAGGGCAAGTTTAGAAAAGATTTGTTTTATAGAATCAGTGTAATACCGATACTGCTGCCTCCACTGAGGGAAAGAAAAGACGACATCACATTGTTAGTACCACACTTTATAGCTAAGCACGGTGGTAAAGACTGCAAAATACTGCCGGAAGTTTTAGATATTCTTAACCGCTATGACTGGCCTGGAAATGTAAGAGAACTTGAAAATATTATTGAAAGGGCAATTGTCTTAAAGAAAGAAGACAATGTAATCGGCCCTGAAGATATCCCTGATCATATAAAGAGAAAACAATCAAGTAGCCAAATGTCACTTGAAATCCCTGATGAAGGCCTTAAACTTGAGGAGGTTGAAAAGGCATTCATAATAAATGCCATGAATAAAGCCGGACAAAATCAGACAAGGGCAGCAGAACTTCTGAATATTTCAAGACAGACACTGATATATAGAATGCAAAAATATGACATTAAATAGTAAATAATTCTTTTTCACCTGAATGGTTTGGTCAAGATGAATCTTCGAAGTGTTTAGCAGATAACTCGTTCCCACGCTCTGCGTGGGAATAAAGTATTCGACGCTCCGCGTCATCATTAAAAGCTTATGCAATGGGAAGAAACCGTTACAAAGTTATAGAAGATGAATGTCCTCATTTTTTTACTTGTACAGTAGTCAACTGGATCTCAGTTTTTACAAACAGAGATATTGTACAGATTGTTTTAGATTCTTTGCATCATTTACAAGTACAAAAACATTTGAAACTTTACGGTTATGTTATCATGGAGAATCATCTTCATCTTATCGCTTCAGGCAGTGACCTGGCTAAAGAAATAGGACGTTTCAAATCATTTACGGCAAGAAAGATTATTGATTATCTAAAAGAAAACAAAATAAATGCGATACTCAAACAATTGCAGTTTCACAAACTTAAACACAAAAAGGATAGAACTTATCAGCTTTGTCAGGAAGGCAGTCATCCTGAGTTGATTCAAGGCGAGAAAATGATGATACAAAAGTTGGAATATATGCATTACAATCCTGTAAAAAGAGGATATGTGGAGGAACCAATACACTGGCGTTATTCAAGTGCGAGAAACTATGCTGAAGAAGAAGGTTTGTTGGAGGTTTGTATGGAGTGGTGACGTAGAGCGTCGTAGTGGCCGTTACCACGCAGAGCGTGGGAACGAGTATATCGACTCCTTCCCACGTTCTACGTGGGAAGGAGGTCTTCTACGCTTTGCGTCATGATCAGTTTTTTAGTTTAGTACATTTTGTTAAAAAAAGGGGTAAACAATGAATTTAAAGTATATTAAAAACAGATTCTTCTTGTTCTCTAAGTTATTGTCAGTTGTATTATTTATTGTTGTAATATTTACTGGAATTGCAATAGCAGAAGATAAATCCGATACTTTGAGAATAAGATGGGTCATAAACGAAGCTCTAAGATCAAATCCTGAACTCCAG
>JBHHYW010000422.1:0-2987 GCA_046757745.1 Candidatus Scalindua sp. | reverse complement strand
ATAACAAGCGATACAGAATCCAATTTCCGAAAAGTGAATGCCAAAATGCTGCCCAGGACGAAGCCTTTTTTTATTTATTAGAGTCTAAGGGGGAAAAAAAGATTAAATTTCATGATTACGATGTGATTTATAACATCCCCGGATTATATGAACAGATATTTTATGATCGTCTCAAATGCTGCTCCCCGAAAAAAGTGGCTGAAATCCTTTATGCCAGTGTGGCACAATCACTTGAACATTTTACAGAACTAAGGGTCTTAGACGTAGGAGCAGGAAATGGGCTAATGGGTGCAGAACTTAAAAAATATGGTGTTTCCAGACTTGTAGGTATTGACATTATTCCAGAAGCAAAACGGGCAACTGAACGAGACAGGCCACATGTATATGATGCTTATGATACTATAGATTTGTGTAATTTGGATGAAGATGAAAGAGAGGATTTATCTACGTGGTCTTTAAACTGTTTGACAACAGTTGCTGCTTTAGGGTTTGGTGACATTCCACCCAAGGCTTTTATGGTAGCATTTAATGTCATCCAATCAGAAGGCTGGGTGGCATTTAATATAAAAGAAACATTTCTTGACAATACTGACACCAGTGGTTTTTCACGAATGATTCGGGATTTAATTTTCTCTAAGTATATGGATTTATATCATCTAGAGAGATACCGTCATCGTGTTTCAATAGAAGGAGAGCCATTATATTACTTTGCTGTTGCTGGCAGAAAGAATTATGATGTCCCCAAAAATTTTTATGATAAATATTTTGATTAGCTTAATTTGAGGAAAGAAATACTTTCGTTAGTTATACAAGGTTGTGGCGAATGGATTACAACACTGTAAATGGCTGCATGATCTCTTTCTGAAGTGTACCTATCCATACCTCCACCTGCCAATCAAAATGGAATTATAACGCATTGTATTATTAAAACGATAGCGACACACCAAGCACATAATCAGACAAGAATGATTAGCTGAAAATTACCTTCTTATGATTGAAATACAGGGTGTTTCCAAAGCTTATGGTCAAACCGCAGCACTTCATTCCATTAATTTGACAATTCCGGCAGGCCAGACAACGGTGTTCATTGGCCAGAGTGGTTGTGGAAAATCAACTATACTTCGTCTCATTATAGGCCTTATACCGGCAGACGGCGGGTCTATTATTTTTAAAGGAACCAGGGTTACTCCTGAGACAGTGATTTCTTTAAGGCGAAAGATGGGTTACGTTATCCAGGAGGGAGGTCTTTTTCCGCACCTTACCGCTCATGAAAACGTAGTGCTGATGGCACGCTACCTGGGTTGGAGTGATGAACGGATTAAAGAACGACTGAATGTGTTAACCGATCTGACGCATTTCCCATCTGAAGGACTTAAACGTTTCCCGGTACAGCTTTCCGGCGGCCAGCAACAGCGGGTAAGTCTGATGCGTGCCCTTATGTTAGACCCGGACGTGCTCCTATTAGATGAGCCTTTAGGTGCACTTGATCCGATGATAAGGGCCGATCTCCAGGTGGATTTGAAAATGATATTCCAAACACTTGGCAAAACAGTTGTTCTGGTAACTCATGATATAGCGGAAGCTGGTTTCTTTGGGGATACTATTACGTTACTGAGGGATGGAAGGGTTTTACAGAAAGGCACACTCGAAGAGCTCATACAATCACCTGCCGATGCATTTGTTACACGCTTTATCAATGCTCAACGAAGTCCTTTAGATGTCACGAGAAAGGATTCCAGTTGAAAACATACTTTATTGTCCTACACCTTTTTGTATGCAATGTTCTCATTGCAAACATCTTTCCTCTTTCTGTACATAGTTCCACTGCAGAGATCAAGATTGGCTCTAAAAAGTTTACTGAATCTGTAATTCTAGGTGAGATAGTAACTCATCTGATAAAGAGTACCGGCGAACAGCCTGTTTATCTGCGTGAACTGGGAGGTACACGTGTACTATGGAATGCCTTAAAAAAAGGTGAGATTGATATTTATCCTGAATATACAGGCACAATCAGTGAGGAAATACTGGCAGGTGAGGGAATACATAGCGAAGAGGAGATTCGGCAGGCCCTGTCCAAGCATGGTATTACAATGACAAAGCCGTTGGGTTTTAATAATACCTACGCCATTGGTATGAAAAAGAAAGTTGCGGAAGAGTTGAAGATTCAAAAGATATCAGACCTGCGTCATCATCCTGATCTAAATTTCGGGTTTGGTAATGAATTTATGGATCGGGGAGATGGCTGGCCAGTCCTGCGCAAAAATTACAATTTACCTCAGCAGAATGTAAGAGGTTTGGATCATGATCTAGCCTATCGAGGTCTGGAAAAAGGTACTATCCAGGCGATTGATATCTATTCAACCGACGCCAAGATACAGTATTATGACCTGCGTTTACTGGAGGACGACCTGAATCATTTTCCAGCGTACAATGCCGTAATTTTGTATCGCTCAGATTTAGAAGAACGTGCTCCGCATGTGGTAGCTGTTCTGAAAAAGCTTGAAAGCAAAATTCATGAATCAGAAATGATTAAAATGAATTCCCGTGCTAACCTGGAAATGGTACCGGAAAGCCAAATAGCTTCTGACTTTCTGTTAGAAAAGCTCTCTCTGGAGACTGAATCTTATGAGGAAACCGCAATTGATCGCCTGTTACGTCATACATGGGAACATCTTTTACTAGTCGCAATCTCGTTATCAGCCGCTATTATAATATCAATACCTCTAGGTATCCTTTCTGCAAAACTACCGAAATTGGGACAGATTGTTCTGGGCATTGTTGGGGTCATCCAGACAATTCCTACACTGGCCCTTCTTGTTTTTATGATTCCATTACTGGGTATTGGTGGGCCTCCTGCTATTATGGCACTCTTTCTCTACAGTCTCTTGCCGATTGTAAGAAATACATATACAGGCCTTCATGATATTCGCCCACAGATACGAGAGTCAGCAGAAGCGCTTGGGCTACCGCCTGGTGCAAGGCTTAGA
>JBHHYW010000421.1:0-2988 GCA_046757745.1 Candidatus Scalindua sp. | reverse complement strand
CTTGCTGGATACATATTAATCTCTATGCTTAACTTCGCTGCGGGATTGCTTGCTTTCTGGTTTGTAGAAATTTTTCCGTTCATGCTTTTTAAATATGCATTGTTTACCTTTTTTGCCGGAGGAATAGTGCCTATAGATTTCTTCCCGGAATTCTTGAAACCATTGGTTAATATTCTTCCGTTTCAGTATATGCTGTATTTTCCGACCGTTATTCTGACAGGACGGGTTCCGTTGGCAGAGGTTCATTCAATAATACTCATACAATTGATGTGGATACTGATAATGGGAGTTATTTGTAGTCTTATGTGGAGTGCCGGTAAGAAAAGACTGGTTATCCAGGGAGGTTAAATGGAGACAATCAGGATTTACATTACACTGTTTGCTACATCCATCAAAGCAAGGATGGAGTATAAGGCAAGTTTTCTGTTCTATATATTTGCCATAATGACTTTTTATATCGGGCAGATTGGTTTACTTTTTGTACTTCTGAACCGCTTTCATCAAATAAAGGGGTGGACAATGGGTGAAATGGTTTTCTTATACTCCCTTCATGCATTTGCATACGGGCTTACAAATCTGATTTTCTCCCAACTGATCAATTTTGACAAGATGGTTGTGGACGGCGAGTTTGACAGAGTGTTGGTAAGGCCGCTCAGTCCATTAGGGCAGGTTGTCTTTTCAAAATTCGAGGTGTCGACGGCGGCACATCTTATAATCGGTTTTACTGCCCTGTATTTTGGTACACACCTTGCTGGTATAGAGTGGACGCTTAGAAAGATTCTGTTGTTTCCTGTAATTGTTGGTGGAGGAGTTTTAATTGCCGGCGGCATACGTCTGACGGTGACGTCAGTCGCTTTCTGGACATTAAGAAACCGGTCTCTGGTTCATACTGTAATATTTTCAAGCAAAGAGTTTATTAACTATCCGGTAAATATTTATAACATGGGGATGCAGTTTTTCCTGACATTTATTTTTCCTATAGCGTTTATCAACTTTTACCCGGCACATTTCTTTTTAGACCGTTCGGGAGAGGGCCTCCTGCACCCGGCATTAGAAATGGGAACGCCAATTGTGGGCATTATAGTGTTTATTGTGTCAGCCTTCACTTGGAAAGTGGGCGTTAACCATTACCAGAGTACGGGTTCCTGAGAACTATTCTGACAGAAATATGTCTTTGTAGTTCAATACAAACAAAAGAAATGTTTCCAATGTAAACCATAATGATCAAGTTGGGAGGAGTTCGATATGAGGATATTGGATGAAAAATTTACTTTGAATTAACTTTTATAGTGAGTGTGATTTAAGGATTGTGCAAAAAAAGGTTGTACGAAAATCAATTGACAAGAGGATTTCAAAGAGTAGAATTAATGGAGTACATTAATCAAATTAAGAAGTCTTATTGATTTCAGAAGGGGGAAAGGAATGGCGACAGCCAAGGCACGACATATACTGGTGTCAAGTCAGGAAGAGTGTGAGAAGTTAAAAGAGCAAATTGAAAATGGGACAGACTTTGCTGATGTAGCAAAGGAACACTCAACATGTCCATCAGGAAAAAGTGGAGGAGATTTAGGGGAGTTTAGTCCCGGACAAATGGTAAGTGAATTTGATCAGGTAGTTTTTAATGATGAAGTTGGAAAGGTACATGGCCCTGTAAAAACCGATTTCGGATATCACCTGATAGAGGTTATCGACCGTACGGAGTAAGCAGATTACCGGCAGCAGGAACAAGCTCAGTAGATCTGAAAAACAGCCATTAACAGGCCATTATCGCATAATACGTGTGTTGGTTATACGGTAATGATTAGTTGGCCAATACACAAGGTTTAGAGGAGTAGAAATGAATATATATGTAGGAAACCTTTCTTATGAGATTACGGATGATGAAGTCAAGGATCTTTTTTCACCACATGGCGAAATATCAAGTGTATCAATCATAAAGGACAAACATTCCGGGCAATCAAAAGGGTTTGGTTTTATTGAAATGCCGAATCAGGCTGAGGCTGAAGAGGCCATAAAGGCCTTGAATGAAAACGAAGTAAAAGGTAGAAATATTAAGGTCAATCAAGCACGTCCCAAAGAAGAGCGTCCAAAGCGCAGGGCATATTAACGCTTATTATAATGAAGGGTGCGGTGTGCTGTATGTGTACGGCACACTGCCTGGCCTGATGTCAGGTCACAGGAAAACCTGTACTGCGAGAATATTTACACACCTATGTTAACCGTATCTACGCGTACCCTCAATGTTCTGGCCGCCCTGGTATGGTATGTTGGCGGCATAGTATTGCTCATAAGGGGAAGCACTCTGCTGGTTGAAGCTCATACACTGAGACCGGAGACGTATTGGATCTGTATTGTCATTGCTGCCGGGCTGTGTCTTGGCGGTTTTAAAGGAGTATTCATTTTCAGTAAAAGCTGTCAAAAGAATATAGCCAGGGTAGGCGCCATCAAGCAGCCTAAAGTGTGGCAGTTTTTCAAGCCCAGGTTCTTTGTGGTCTTAGCCGTTATGATAATGTTTGGTGCAACTTTATCGAGATTGGCTCTAACATACAACAGCTACCTTTTCTTAATAGGCGTATCCATTGTAGATATTGACATTGGTATTGCCCTGCTATGGAGCAGTAATATCTTCTGGAAACAAAAGGCATTTGTGAAATAAAATCCACTCTTAACTTAAAGCCAAATCAAAGCCAATATCTATCTCGTTCTTTATCTTCAAAGTGCCCATCATAGCCTTGAAAGGTTTTATTCCATAATCTGTCTGGATTATGGTAAACCTTCCCTTTAAACCTCCACCGCTGGTATCTATATCAAAATCAACAGACTTGGTAACCCCGTGCAGACTTAATTCTCCATTTACGTGATAGCCGCCTTCTTTTACCTGTATGGCTTTAGAACTGAAATTGACAGTAGGATGTTTATCCGGGTGTAAAACTTTCTTGGCCATATCCGCTTCAATATCTGCTATATCCTTTTCTTTTAACGTATCCG
>JBHHYW010000420.1:0-3020 GCA_046757745.1 Candidatus Scalindua sp. | reverse complement strand
ACGGTACGAAAAACCGTACCCAGCAGGAGCTTTATAACGAAATGGATTATTATGGCGGTTATAATAATGCCCATACAGGGCCTGATTACACAAACTTCATGATCCTGATGCCGAAGGAGTATATTGAGCAGGGGATGGACATACAGGCGGACATGCTTTTTAACTCTACTCTGCCTCCTGAAAAATTCGAAAAAGAGCGTGGCATTGTGATTGAAGAGATTGGTAAAAACGCAGACAGTCCAACAACTCAGGCTCACAACCACTTCTTACGCATTTTATACTCCGGCACGCCTTATGAACGGCCAGTGCTTGGAACCGTATCCACAATTGCACATCTGAAGCGTGATGATGTGCAGGCGTATTATCATACCTGGTATGTACCCAATAATATGACATTGATGGTTATCGGAGACTTTGCTACCACAGAAATGGTAGAATTGGTTAAGAAAAAGTACGGACCATATCCTGCCTGCCATCTTCCGGAACATAAACCTGCCTTGCTGACATCTCCAAAAACAGTGCGGATTGCCAGAGCGAGCGGTATGGGAAAGTTTCCTGACGATCAGCAGTATCTTAATATGGGTTTCATATTACCGGCTCCTGCGTCTGAGAATTTCTTTTCATTACAAATGCTGGCCGAGTTTCTCGGAGGTAAGAAAGACTCAGTCCTGGACGTTTTGTTTGAACAGGATTCCAATGAAAACCTGATTAATTCAATCAATGCGAGTGTATCATTTAACAGTGATTTTTCAACCCTGCAGATCTCTGCCGGACTTCCTTTAAATATCGATGTAGATCGAGTTGTCGATTTAATCTTAAATGCAGTACGAGGCATGGCAGTAAAACCTGTACCTGTGAACGAGATTCAACCGATATTAATATCGAGGGCAACGAGTGAAATTTACCTGCAGGAAAAACTGCACTACTATGCCATGATGAAGTCGAGCTATCTTGCCGCCGGTGGTTATACCTTTCTCAGTGGATACATGGACAGCATAATGCAGGTAACACCCAAATCAATTCAGGATGCTGCATTACAATATCTGAAATCCCAGTTACCGGTTGTTACATTAATGTCACCGCCTGCAAAGTCGTTCGGAACAGCCACCGGTCAGACACAAAATAAATACCATATGGAGACGCTTGAAAACGGTATGACGGTTGTTGTAAAGGAAAACCATGACAGCCGTGTTATCGGCGTGCACCTCGCGGCAAAAGGCAGGAGCCTGTGTGAAGGAGAGAAAAAGTGGGGGATGACAGAGGTTTTACAGCGAATGCTGCTTGAAGGAGGAACGGTAAACCACCCTGGAGAGGAATTGTATCATTCACTTGAATCAATCGGCGCCGAGTTAAAACTTCACGACAATCCGAATATTCCTTATGACGATTATTACAATTCACCACGATTTGCTTTCATGAGATTGAAGGTTGTGGATTTCTTTCTCGAAGAAGGCCTCAGGCTACTTGCAGAGATGGTATCTCAGCCTCAGCTTACAAAGGACGCCTTTGAACAGGCCAGAAAAATGGTCATCTCATTATCTATCACAGCAGCTTCGAGTACGCCTAAGGTTGCCGGCAGAATGTTGTATGATAATCTGTTTGTTGTAAACCCGGGATTTGGGTGGACGCTTGGTAATGCGAAGGATATCGAACAATTTAACCTTGAAGAGGTAAAGGCATTTCATGATAAACTATACAATCCCTCAAACCTGTTGCTGACTATTTCAGGCAATCTTCCGATTGACAAGGTAATGGAGTTTGTAAAAACCGATTTTGGAGGGGCATGGGGAGATGCCGGATGGCAAGCGCCTGAGTTTACGCTCCAACTTAAGGAATCCGGCAAAACAGTACGTCATAAGATCGGCAAGTCTCAATCGTATATTATCGTTGCAAACAGTTATGAAGTTGAGGAGAAAGATCAGGCGGCTTTACACATACTCAGCAGTATATTTTCCGATAGACTTGCCTTCAACCTCCGCGAACAGCAGGGGCTTGCATACTCCATTGGTGCGTACTTCCCAAAATACAAGGATGCACATTGGTATAGTATTACCATGGGGACGAGACCTGAAAACATTGAGAAGGCTGTTTCCGGTATTCGAGAGGAAATCCGGTCAGTGCGTGAAGCAACTTTCGATGCGAAGGAAGTACAAAGGACAATAAACGCTGCTTTAGGACGCCGGGGCATGCGCCGCATGGACCGTGTGAGCCAGGCGTACTATATCAGTATGGAGATATTTGACGGTAAATCACCCGAAGCTGATGACCAATACGGTGAAAAACTGAAAACCGTCACCCCACAGGATCTGGAACGCCTTGCGCCATTAGTTTTCCAGAATGACGATCATTTGATCATCATTGCGGAATAGTTGGCTATAGTTGATAATCAATGACCACCGGCATAGCAGGGTGGGGGAGGTTGAGGACATATTCCTCTCTTTCGAGAGGATACCAATACTGGAGTTCTCTCGAAAGAGAGGAATGTCGTCAGGCAGGGGTTTAAAGGGTTACTAAATCGTGAAGTCGAAGTCTTTTTCGCTTTCTATTAAGGCATCCTTTAAGTCATTCATTCCATAAAGAGCTTTCAATTCTCCTACTATTTCTTCCGTGATATCGTGATCTTGATAGTGATCGTCTATTCCAAATGCCAGGGCATGGGCAATACATTTGGGGCAATCACAGGTTCCGACAGTGGTATACGCAAATTGGTTATAATCACCAGTGCCGTGAGTTTCAGGAGAGTAATGGCTGTTAAAATATCCATCGTTATGGAGATGATTCAGCTTTTCAACTATGTCTTTGTATTTCATTTTTCTGCTCTCTAAATAATAATTTTTATAGGTCTTTAATAATATATAACTGTGCCGTGGCCTGCTTGAGCAATTATACATATATGTTATTGGGTAGCCATATTAAAATCCGGTTAACACATTTTCACTATTCTTCCTCTTTGTATATTTCATGACAATTGTCACAGGCCTGTTTCACTTTTTCGTATTCGATGTTTAGTTGATCCATTT
>JBHHYW010000419.1:0-3022 GCA_046757745.1 Candidatus Scalindua sp. | reverse complement strand
AACAGATGAACAATTGATCAATTCCATAACTAACGGAAAGAAGAAAATGCCAAAACAAGAGGGTAGATTAAATCCGGAAGAGATTAAAGCAATGGTAAAATATATAAGGTTTTTCGCGCCAAAAAGGAAAAGTAGATAAGTATTGGTTAATAACTAAACTTGCTAATAATACAATGAACTTAAACATTGCGTTTAGTCTATAAGCCGACAATTTCTTGCTTTTTTTGAGTAGAAACTGTCGGCTTATAGAGACTGTTTTACCACTCCTTCGGAGTGGTAAAGGAAAAAGCTTAATTAAAATGTAGGGGGAGGCTGTTTCCCAAATGGTCCTAATAAAAAGGTTCGTTTGGGAAACGAACCCTACATATAAATTTAGCTATTCTTCATTACATAAACATGACAGCCTCTCGAAAGAGAGGTCTGCCTTCTAAATCTTTGTACTAAATAAGGGAGAGTTTGAAAACCGTAGGTTTTTATTTTACAACCTGTCCGAGCCAGAACAGATCAGAGATTTATCCATTTTTGGTTCTGGCTCGGACAGGTTGGGTATTGTAAATTCTTAAGAAGTTTTTTTAGATGAAAAAGTGGCAATGTGATGTTTGTGGTTTCATATATGATCCGAAAAAATGTGATATGATGCTAATACCTCTTGGTACACCTTTTGAAGATTTACCTGATCATTGGGTGTGTCTATCGTGTAGTTCTGATAAAGTGCATTCAGGCTTATAGATTAATGAAGGTTTTGGAGAAGAAAATGTTTTTAAAAGAGAGAAGCAGTGGTGATTTGGTTGAGATATTAACTCTAAAGGATCTATTTGACCCTTTCCAAGTTGAATTGGTAGTTCGTGATCAAAAAGGGGAAGAGGTACAGGACCCAGAAAGAATAAAAAAAACCGAATTGATCTTTCCTTCCGGGGAAGAGTTGCCAAAATGCTGGATTGATATACATTACCGGGATAAAGTCAACAAATTGAAGAAATAGCTTAAGTAGTTCTCATACGTCTAAGAAGTGGCACGATGTATATTGGCACTCTCGCTGTAACAACAAAATTAGGAGAGAAGGGAATGGCAGATAGAGTTGACATGGCCTGGAATCGTCAACTATGACGAGCTTGAGAGAATTTTTCCACAGGACTACAGATCTCTGTTAACCCCAAGGGAAACGCAAAAGGCGATCTTTGCAGTAAAAAATTACATCGAAGAAAATCTTTGCAAAGAACTCAATATGATGATGGTTACGGTTCCTCTGACCGTGGACAGTGAGAGCGGTGTAAAAAATCTACTGGATCGCAATGGTTCGCGTACTCCAATTCAGTTCCATGTTTCAAATGACTATGATAAGAACCCTGTTGATACTCAGATTGTACAAGCTGCAACCAAGTGGAAGCGGGTTGCTCTTAAAGAGTTCTGCTGTGAGGTGGGTGAGGTATCTATACCGCTATGAGGGCTGTGCGTAAGGACTACTTCCTCGACCATGACCACAGTGTCTATGTGGACCAGTGGGACTGGGAGCAGGTGATTACCGAGGACCATCGTAACCTTGAGTACCTGAAGGAAGTAATACAGAAGATATGGAAAGTTCTCAATGGTGCCGAATCGCATGTCCAGGAAATGTTTCCGCAACTGAAGACGGACATGTATCCCAACATGCCGAAGAAATACTTGACATGTATCCAGATTTACCGCGCAAGGCACGTGAGACAGAGGTACTAAAGAAATATCCCGCAATCTTTATTATAGGAATTGGTTGGCCTCTTGCGGATGGTAATCCGCACGAAATACGTGCAGCAGATTACGACGACTGGGTCACTGAAACAACCTCCGAAGACGAAAAACCCATGCACAGTCTTAACGATGATATTCTTGTCTGGAATCCGGTGACAAAGCGCCGTCACGAGCTGACGTCTATGGGTATCCGTGTTACCAAAGAAACTCTTAAGGACATCTGCAAAAAGAGAAATATACATGTATTGGAGTGAGGTTGTTTTCTATTGTGAACAGAACATCGATTGAAAGCAAATGTGATAAATTAAAATAAACCAGAAATCAGAGTTAAACATGGATAATTACGAAGTAACAACACTCGACAAAAATATTGATTTAAGTAATATCCCTTACCGGGACGTTGTTATTACTGGGGCGGGGGAGGCTGGGATGGCGGCAGGTCTCACGACAGCCCATCGAGGTTTGACAATGCTCGTAATAGAGGCTAAGGACAGTCCTGGTGGACAGCCTCAGTTTCTTTATGCGGAAAAGCGAATTATCGATATACCCGGCTTCCCGATGGGATTACAGGCGCCGACTCTCGGCCAGGGTCTTTCGTCAGGCCCTGGATTCTCTGGTACAGTTCCACTTTGAAGAGGAGCTGGTAGAGATAGAGGATACCGAGCAAGTTGAAAAAGATGACCCTTTGATGCGTGTTGTTACCAACAAAGACCCGTACATGTGCCGCAAGGTAATAATTGCCGTGGAACTCCTCCATTTTCCACGCAAGCTTTCTGTGTTGGATTACCTACATTCAAAGAAGGTATACTATAAGAACCCAAAAAGTGGGAACTACGACGGACAACGGATCGTAGTGGTGGGTGGCGGAGACTCTGCGCTGGATGGTGCAGTCATGATTCTTGAACAGAATGGGCATGTAGATCAGGCCATCCGCGAAGATGTTCCTGAAGGCAAGGCAAGGGGACGCCCTGTTGATATACTCATAATCCCAGATGGCACACTCATGGTTTCTGATGACCATGCAGGTGTTATTTATCGAATCAGCTATGAATGATAACCTGTAAATTTAACTATTGAGATTTCAGATATTGGAGAAACTTTGTTAAAATTGAATTTATATTTTATATTAAAAATAGAGGTAAAACCATGTGCTATAATTGCGGATGTCAGGAACCAGACGATCCTATGGGAAAAGGTACAATATCCGGAAAGAATAAAAAAACCGATGGGGAAACTAAAGCCGAATTTTCAGTTCATTTTTCGATTCTTTGCTTTCTTGATTATGTAATTCAACAAG
>JBHHYW010000418.1:0-3044 GCA_046757745.1 Candidatus Scalindua sp. | reverse complement strand
CTATACGCCATTCAATTCGTCATGGATGTACACTGCAATGGCATGCGCGCCGGCAGGCGCTCAAGGCATAAGGGACGCACTTAACATACTTATCAAAAAAGGGAAACTAAAAAGAGAAGAAGATTTAAAAGTGTTGGTCCTTACCGGCGATGGTACCGCAAATGACATAGGGCTGCAGTCTACTTCCGCGGCAATTTATAGAGGGCTGGATTTTTATTATTTCTGTTATGACAACGAGGCATTTTCTAACACCGGTTTTCAGATGTCGAGTGCTACACCATTTGGCTCAAAGACAAATACTTCATTTCCGGGAAAGCTTAATCCTGGGGGGACAGTTCAAAAGAAAAAGGATCTGTTTGAGATATGGCGATCTCACAATCCGCCTTATTTGGCTACAATTTCACCATCGCATCCTATTGACCTCTCAAACAAATTCGAGAAAGCATCCCGATACGAAGGACCTAAACTCTTCATTGCGTTTTCCCCTTGTCCTCCGGGATGGGCTTTTGGCTCTTCAAAATCGGTTAATGTTGCGAAGCTGGCAGTACAAACAGGCCTTTTACCATTGAAAGAAGCTGTGTTTGGTGAAGTGAAACACACTGTTATTCCAAAATTCAAACCTGTAGAAGAATATCTCAGTACACAAAACAGGTATGCGCATCTTTTTGAACCGGTAAAGCAGGTAGATATTATAAATACTATTCAAAAAGATGTTGATATTTATTGGAAGCGTTAGTAATGGCTTAAGAAAATCTTTGAATCAACGAAAGAAGAGGTAACAGCCGTTGATGCAAGGATCGCTATAAATTAAAAGTACAATTGACTTACCTTGTAATATTATATATAAATATATGAGATTTCCCGAAAGGATCGGGGGTTTTAAAGATCCAGAAAGTCTTTGTATGATAAGCCTAAGAGGCAACTTTAAAGAGAAAGGGGTATAAATGGTATTAAAGAATTTGAAGAGTAACATGGTTACAATTATGGCAATCAGCATGATAGCATTAGGCGGGCTTTTTTACTCCGGCCCTAATCTTAAAGCGGAAGAAAAGGGAAAGCAGACTATTTATATCTGTTACTGTGCAGGAGGCTGTTTATGCGCCTACGAAACATTAAAACCCGGAGGCAGATGTGTTTGCGGCCTGGCCACAATACCGTCTGACAAAGAGGAGTTAAGTGAAGATTATGAATACGAGTGCGATTGCGGCACCATGTGTGACTGTGGGACAAGGGCAGATGAACCCGGCCTGTGCCATTGCGGCATAACAAAGATGAAAGAAGCGGAATAGTTTTATCTCAAATATATCATTATCAGGTAGGTCTTGAGATGATGAATGAATGAATAGTTGGTGTAGTGTTAGAGAAAAAGAAGAGGTACAGATAAGAGGTGAGTACATTTCATTTCTTAAGTAACAACACCGTTGGTCTAAAATCAAACAACCTTATAATTTAGCTATTCTTTATGCTAAATAAGGAAAAGTTTGAAAACCGCCTGTCTGCGTGAGGTAAGCACAGGCAGATAGGTTTTCATTTTACAACCTGGCCGAACCGGGACATACGTAAGCCCTAAGCTCCACTTTGCTTAGACAGCTATCCCTTTTTTGGTTTTGGTTTAGTCAGGTTGGATACCTATTGCGCTCCTATCAACCCTTTATATATTGTTACCTCGCGCATAGCTTTATCTTTAAGGCCTTTATTCCAGTATGCAAAGCCCAGGTTATTGTGAGTGTCAGGTAAAGAGGGGTTTATCTCTATGGCCTTCTTGAGTATGGCAATGGCATCGTCAAACATTTTCTTCTGACAATAAACAAGTCCCATATTGCTGTATGCGTCTGCGAATTTCGGGTCGATACCAATAGCAATTTCATATTCTTCCATTGCCTCATCTAGCTTGCCTTGTTCATAGTAGACAAACCCGAGATTAAGGTGAGCTACCTTAAATTGCGGATCAATCTCGATTGCTTTCTTGAGTTCTGCCACGGCCTCATCAAGTCGTCCCATACTGAAATAAACGCTTTCAAGGTAACAGTAGATTTCGGGATCACCAGACTCGACCTCAAGGGCTTTTTTGAATTCTATAAGTGCATCTTCCAGCAAGCCTGTTTTATAATAGGAGCGCCCGATATATTTGTGAGCAGCCACATTTTGCGGGTCTATCTTCAGTACTTGATTTAGTTCATTGACACCCTCTCCATACATATTGCGTTCTGTATAGACGAGGGACAGGTTGATGCGTGCATCTATAAAATCCGGTTTTAGATTAATTGCTTGCTGGTATTCTGATATCGCATCTTTGAATTTCATCTTTCTTTCATAAAGGAGGCCGAGATTAAAGTGTGCGTCTGCATCCTCTGGATTGGATTTAATTGTTTCGTTGTATGCAATAATCTTATTGTCTATCTCCTTCATCTCTGATTCTGATTTTCCTATTTGGCTCGCAAGTTCTTTTGTTGAGAGTTTTCCCCCCTCATGTGCTGTACTTGTGGTAGTGACAATGAACATGATTATTAGAGCCAGGGAATATATTGATAAGTATTTATTCATGGTTTATTTTTCCTATTCTTAATTTGTAGTTTGTTTAGAATATAAAGATGTTAAATATCAGTGCGGCGGGCCGCCCATTATTTTTGCCTGTGCTGCTTTTTTCTCTTTCATCAGTTCTTCGTACGATTTAAATTCCGCATCAGCATCTTTTGTTCTCCCCTGCATCAGGTAAACAACTCCGAGATGATTGTGTGGTTGTGGAAATTTTGAGTCGATAGCAGTCGCATTTTTGTACGCAGAGATGGCTTCATCAATTTTCTTCATTTTTAACAATGCCATGCCAATCTCGTCATATGCAAGCGCCGAAAGAGGGTTTAATTCGATCGCCTTATTGAGTTCATTAATTGCCGCTTCAAACTCTTCGTAATATCTATAGGCAATACCAAGATTTATATAAGCTGTCGGATTGGCGGGTTCGAGTTCTACGGCCTTTTTGTAAGCCTCGATTGCTTCTTCTATCATGCCCTGTGTATAGTAGGCACGTCCAAGATAGTTGTATG
>JBHHYW010000417.1:0-3059 GCA_046757745.1 Candidatus Scalindua sp. | reverse complement strand
TATCTGGCAAAGGCTGCACGTGTTTGTGCCTTTCTGTCAGGGAGTAAGATAATACTGCCGGAACACATCCATAAAATGGCTTATCCTGTATTACGGCATAGAATAATTTTAACGCACGAGGCAGAGTCTCAGGGGATTGATCCGGACGATATAATAGATACTATATTGAAAAAGGTTCCGATTCTGGAAACAGGCGCTTCGCATCGCTGACAGACTGGGTCAAATGAACTTTATTTTTGCAAAAATGGGGAACAATGCAGAAAATCAATGCATTATTTACGCATTTTACCGTAATACCACACGCAAAATGGGGAGAATCTTTGCAAATTTCTTCAAAAACGCCCATTTGACTCAGTCTGTGGGAGTGGCTTCGCATCACCCCATCTACATTTAAGATTTTAGAATTACGATTTACAAGTCAAAACAACAAATCTCAAATCGCAATTCTTATACTCATTACATAGATATTTGGAGAATACAAATTCTGTTTTGTGAAGCAAAACGCATTAAATTAACGACTGGAAGGGATTAATTTATTGAGAAGCAAGATAAGATTACATATACAGAGGATGGTAGCTAACCTCTTTGCAGGTTCTTTTTCCAGTTATATGAATGCAACCAGGGGGATTGAGCTTGATGAGCTGAGGCAGTACCAGCCTGGTGATGAATTCAGGTCTATTGATTGGAAGTCTACTACAAGGACAGGGGTTTTGCATGTCAGGTTAAAGCTGGTGGACAAAAGAACCAACATATTCTTCCTGATTGACAGAAGCGGATCAAAGAAGTTTGGCTCGACAGGTTTTACTAAGGAAGATATTCAGTCATCTATAATTTCCATCCTGGTTGAATCCGCAACAGAAGCTGGTAATCTTGTTAGTTTCATCACCTTTACAGACAGAATCGAAAAATACATTCCTCCCCTGTCAGGCCAGAAAGAAGGAGCCAGGATAGCTAAAGGTATTATGAGTGAAAAAACCGAAGGCGTGCGTACCGATATCAATTGTGCCTTTAAATTCTTGAACAGCATGCAGTTTAAACCTTCACTTGTATTTGTGTTATCTGATTTCTTTGCACCGTTTGATTATGAGACATCACTCAAGTCTCTAGTGAGAAAGCATGACGTGAATCCCATTATTATTTCAGATTTAAGGGAAAAAGTAATTCCCGGGGCAAGAGGCTTTGTGGCCGTAAAGGATCTGGAGACACAAGGTGTAAAGTACCTGGATTTGTCTAAAGATATTATTGGGAGTTCACAACATCTTGGTTTGTTTAGTAAACTTAATTTGGATTGCCTTACACTGATGACCGATCAGAATGAAGAGCAATGGACAAAGGCATTGTCAGACTTTTTTGATAAGAGGGCAAGGCGAAGAAGCAGGATAAAGAGATGAAAAAGGTTTTATTTATAACGTGTCTGTGTGCGTTTGTAATTATTTTATGTTTAGATTCCTGTAAAGCTCAGAACTCCGGTTACAGGCAGCATCAGGAGTATGGAGAATCTGTCCAGCCGAGTGATACCGATACCTTGATACCGGAGATGGATGAGGCTGTTGAGTTGTGGCTTTATGTAGAAAACTACCGGTTTATTACAGGTAAAATGATACAATTAACCCTGCAGATGGTGTGGAAGCTGGGTGTCAGTGTAAATGTGGAAGAGTTTAAAGTGGTTGATCTTTCTCCCTTTGAGATAGAGAAGGTAACTATCGGGGATAGGCAGATATTTAATAATGATAGTGACTTCCGTGTCATAACCTACATCCTCTCCCTGCCTGATGATGCGGAGGAGGGTGTGTATACTGTACCTGCATTCTCCATTTATTATAACGATGAAGCTAATAAGACTTCCGGGCACGTGCAGACGTCTCCCATGGCATTAAAAAAGGTTCCGATTATGGTAGAGGCAGAACTAGATAGAGATATAGTTAATATAGGGGACAGGCTCAAATATAAACTTACTATCTGGCACGAGAAGTATGTACACATACTCAAAGAAAACATGGAAGGGCTTAATCTTAATCCGTTTAAGTTGATAAATTTTGGGATTAATGAAGAAATTGAAGGGAGATTGAGAAAGACAACTGTAGAATATGAACTCTCAATCTATGAACTGCCTGATCAGTCAGAGAATTTTGAAATTCCTTCACTGCCGGTAATTTATAGTATTGATTGTGAAGGAAAAGTTAAACAAGAAGAGGGGGAAAGAACAGTTGCAACTCAGAAAATAAGCGCTCCTGCAATACCAGTATTAATCAACAGCTTACTGAAAAGAATTGATGTTCCTCTTGAAGGTATAAAGGGGCCGCTTGTATATTCGCAAAGGGATATATGTCTCAGGAGCCACCTGCCTGTCATTATGGGGGTTGTCATTATAATTGTTCTGGGGGGGAACGAAGTTAGAAAGCTTGTTTACAGAATGTCTGCGATTATTAAGGAAAGGATGGCAATGTCTCCTCTTGCACATGCGGAGAGGCTGGAGAAACTGATTAACGATTGCAACAGTGATGCGGAAGGTGATGATTTAAGGCGGTCGGTTGTCAAGATAGATTGTGCCTCAAGGGCATTTCTGGGTTCATTGGTGGAGGCGCCGGGAGAAGTGGTGCGTTCAGTAACCACAGCAGAACTTATCGATATAATCAGGGACAAAAAGCTAGCGAAGGAAATTGTTGAATCTGCGGACAATGTACTCAAAGCATTTGACTCTGTAATCTTTGGTGATATAGATAAGGATGTGATTGAGAAGGCTATGGGCGAGGTGCAGGAAATTTTAAAAGAGGCCAAGAGGCGGGGTTATTATTAGCTGGATTCTATAGAGATTTCCATTTTAAATCTTTTGAGTAGGGGCGAACAGCCGTTCGCCCTTATGTCAGTCTTTTATTTTAAAACAAACTGGACTCCTCTCGAAAGAGAGGAAAAACCCCTGCTTTCGCAGGGAATCCAGTCTGTAAAATAAGTAGGGAATTATTCATTTTTATGTTTCCCTCTATGTTTTTCACGCAAAGCCGCAGAGATCGCTAAGAAAATACAAAAAAGAAATTAAAAAATAAAAGTCTTTTTTTCCC
>JBHHYW010000416.1:0-3072 GCA_046757745.1 Candidatus Scalindua sp. | reverse complement strand
TCATTATCATATGATCCATATGAAATGAAAAATATTTAAATTGCTTTTTCTCCTGATTCCCCTGTCCTTATCCTTATAATATCTTCTACACTAGACACAAATATCTTCCCATCCCCAATACTGCCGGTTCTGGAAACCTCACAAATAGCATCAGTCACCTTCTTTACATCTTTATCATCAACAATCACTTCTATCTTAATCTTAGGCAGCAAATCTACGGCATACTGCCTACCACGATAGACTTCCGTGATTCCCTTCTGTGTACCATGACCCTTAACCTCTGTAACCGTCATACCAGCTACTCCCAGGGCTTTTAGAGCTTCTTTTGCAGCACTCAGTTTTTCATCCCTGATAATTGCTTCAACTTTTTTCATTACAACCACCTCCTATAAATCATAAAATAATAAAAGAACAATATAAGTTTCCCACAAAACTATCGATATATAACACCCCCCTTCTTCCGGTTAATAACTTTTACCTCTTCTCTGTTTATTTAAAGTCTACCCGACATAACGTCCAGAGGCCGAGGACGCAGTTGGGCACATAGAATTATGACTATTATATTTGTCTAAATCCTTCACCACCGTACAACTTTAAAAACGGCAACAAAAAAACCGTGAAGCAATAACTTAGCTATGCCTTCACGGTCTTGTGATATAAATATCCTGTTTAAGAGGTTATATGCTACCTGCTCTCTTAATGAAAAAAGCGGTTTAAAAAGAAAGTCTTTATCCTCCTTAAAAGAAACATTTTTTATACATCCAAAACATACCCTTTCACTACGTTCATTTCCAATACTTGCACCAAATCCGCTGAAAACATTTATAACAAAAGAAAAAATAGGTAAACAAAAACAATGTATATAGACCACCAGAAGTAAACAAAAGTCTCTTACACCCCTGTTACTGTTGCTTGTAAGCATACCGTTATACCCAGTAAAGAACAGTCCGTTATTATCTTCTAAAACAGATAATATTGGCGAGGATTTAACATACGAAAATGTATCAGCTTGCAAGTCTACGTTATTAAGCGGCATTTCAGAAATAGGTTTAAGAGGCTTCGCAGAATAATAAATGAAATTTCCAAAGATTTCAGAAACTGCCAGAAATCTTTATAATTTTTGATAATATCGCAATGCATATACCATAACACATATTAAAAAAATAACTGTCATATTTCACGCCATATCATATACTTACGACTCATTGTGTGATATAAGCCATCATTTAAAACAGGCCAAGATTATGGTGCATATTAGCCATGCAGAAATCCGCCACTTCTATCCTATTGCAACAACAACACTTATAACTGGCAGGTAGAAAAATGACAAGAAAATGAAATCTTAGCTAATTTAAACCGCTTTTTCACATAATAATAGTTAGTAGCTTCCAAATACTTTACTACAATTATGTGATGCTTTATTCTTTTCAGGTATGTACGTTTGCGTGTATCTTAAATCTCAAAAATATAATAAATCTTACCGCTATTTTTGTTTTTTAAGCTTTTTCTAATAGGAAGAAACTTATTACGTTTCAAGAGATCGGTATAAAACCTAACTAAGAAGAACTCGCAATACTCAAAGCTCTGATACTCAGGTGCTAACCAACCATCAGGATTTGTATTGACTCTGTATAGCCGCAACGAATCTGTTGTAGTCGCCCGTCACAACTGACGGGCGACTACCTGCCCTACCCCACTATGTCGGTGGGCACAGAAGTTAAATACTTATAAAAGATTACTTTACTACGCTTTCTGCTGATGCTACGTAGCAAGCGTTCACATCCTATGATTGTTCAGGGTAACATGCAGTACCATGAATGTGTACGTCAAGACCCTCTTTCTCGGCATCCTCAGACACCCTCATCTTCGAATGGCTATTACCTTTGCCACCAATCAACTTAAACAAAATAAAGGCCATTCCACCAGCCCATGCAAATGCAACTACGGCGGCAATAGCCTGTGAAGCTAACTGTCCGTAATGTCCGGTAATCACACCGTAAACTCCGCCATACGAACCATCAGCGAAAATACCCAGGGCAATCAACCCCCAGAATCCATTGGCTCCATGAACTGAGCATGCACCAAGTGGATCGTCAACCTTAAATTTACTTCCAATAATCCAGAAAGAAATAAGATATAATACGGCGCCCAGGAATCCTATCAGGACTGCTGCCCAGGGTGCGACATATGCACATGGCGCTGAAATCGCAACAAAACCGGCCAGAGCGCCATTACATGCTTCGCCAACATCAGTATGGCCCGATAATAAGTAAGTAAGAAAAAGTACCGTAACTGCTCCAATTGATCCGGCAAGGGCCGTATTCGCAGCTACTACAGACATCCTCAAGTCACCTGCTGCCAACGTGCTTCCGGCATCGTAAAACAACCAGCCAAATGCAAGGATTATTGTACCAATAATCATATATCCTACATTATGACCAGGAATGGAATTAGACGAACCATCCTCATTATACTTACCGGCTCTTGGTTTTAGAAAGCATGCACCAACGAAGCCGACAGTTCCGCCAATTGCATGAACCACTCCTGATCCTGCAAAGTCTCTTACTCCAGCACCATAGGGCAGGTTCCACAGCCAACCTTCTCCCCATACCCAATGTCCATATACAGGATATATAAAGATATATACGAAGAAAAACATAAGTATATAGGAGCAAAGTTTCATCCTCTCCGCAATCGCACCGGCAATAATACTGCCTACAAATGTGGCTACACATGCCATAAACATAAACAATAATATTGTCCTGACGTCATATGCATCACCCAACAACATAAAACCACTCAAGCCCATAAAAGAATTGCCTTTTCCTATATGATGCCCCAGGAATTCAAATCCACCAAACATCACTCCAAAGCCAACAAACCAGTATATAATAACTCCAAGCGTTGTGGCAATAAAACAGTGTGTCATGTAGCTAAGCATATTCTTGGCTGGTAACAATCCGCCTAACATTGCAAAACCTACCTGCATGAACCATATCACAAAACCACATACAAGAATCCACGTAAAGTTATTGGACATGTTAATACCCCTGATGTCCAACGCAAAAGTCT
>JBHHYW010000415.1:0-3083 GCA_046757745.1 Candidatus Scalindua sp. | reverse complement strand
AATGAAACCTTTAAAGTTTAAAATAGCATTAATATCATTCTTAATATTCACAGGATATGCCTTGAATTCATTCGGTGAAATCAGCACATCCTATTTTGACATGGTTAGAGTATACAAAGAACTTACCCTGGGAACCCACCTTGATATAGCAGTAAACTCACAAGGAAAGATTATTATTGCAGATGGCGACAATCATAGATTGTTAAAGGTTGATCCAGTCACAAAAAGCATTAAAGTTGTCAAAATTAAACTGGATTATAAAGACAAGCCTTTTACACCTTATGGAGTTTACATAGATTCCACTGACAATATACATGTTGCCAACCCTGATCTTCACACAGTCCTTGTTATTGATTACAACGGAAATATCAAAAAAAGAATCGGTGGATTTGGTAGCTGTCTTGAGCGTCCTGTGGATGTAACTCTGGATGCAGATGAAAACATCTATGTTTTGGACATGATAGGGCCTAAAGTTCACATATTTAAACCTGATGGAAGCAACTTTGAATCCATTCAGATTGGGTTGAAACTGCAAGATTCTTCCGTTATCGCTTTAGACATAGACTTAAACGGGAATATATTTGTTACAGATAAAGGACACGGAAAGGTTTTAAAAATAAGTCTAAGCCGTCAAATATTTGAATTTGAAAAGATTGATTATGGAGAACATAAACTAATAGTACCATCAGGTATTGCCATTGATGCAAGTGATAGACTCTTTATCGCAGATTATCTAAACAATACCCTTTATCAGTTTGATAACACAGGAAGATTGATAAAAGAACACATTCTTGTTAAGGAATTCCTTAAGCAGCCTTCAGCCATTGCTTCTAGCAATAACAATGTCTATATCATAAACGAAGGAAATAACGAAGTCCTTCAGTTTGAGTTGAAATACGCCGAATCTAACATAGAGCATGAACTACTGGGTGAATGGTATTTTTTTAAAGGCTTTTATAAAGAGGCCATTCAGGAATTGAATACTGCCATAGAACTTGGATATGATTATACTGACGCGCATTATTTTCTGGGACTTAGTTATTACAATACAGAGAATTTCCATAAGTCTATAGAACATCTTGAGAAATCCTTAAAGGAAAACCCTAAAGATATAGATGCCGGCTTCCAACTTGGAAATGCCTATCACAAAGTTAATTACATTGACAAGGCAATTGAACGATATCGTGGTGTTCTTTCTCTTAAACCAAATCACCTTCTTGCACATTACAACCTTGGAAACTCGTATTTGAAAATTGGTAAACCTGATAATGCAGAAAGTCATTATAAAGAAGCCCTGCATATTTCTCCAGATTATATAGATGCCAAAATTGGTCTTGGGAGAGTTTTTCTGAGAAGGAATGAAAACAAAGGTGCAGAAAAGATTTTTTTTGAAATATTACAGGATAACCATGGAATAAGTCAGGCAAAATATTACCTTGGACTAAGCTTCTTCAAGCAGGGGAAATACAAAAAAGCAATTAAAACCTTATCCATGGCGTCACAAGAAGGCCCTTATTATGTAGATTCTCTATATTACCTAGGGCTTTCCTATAGCGCTATTGGGGAAATAATTGATGCAAGGAAGTGCTTTGAAACAGTGTTGGAATTAAGGCAGGGACATCAAGGCGCTGCTAACGCTGATTACACAGATGAAAATTGATTAATAAGAAAAGAGCTTGCGGTGTTATGGAAGAAAGAGATCCTCTTACGGAAAGGATTATAGCTTGTTGTTATAAAGTTCACAATGAGTTAGGGCCGGGGTTTAAGGAAAAGAATTATCACAATGCCCTTAAATTTGCTCTTAATGATAAAGATTTGAAATATGAAACGGAGAAGCGGTTTAATGTGTTTTACCTCAACAATAAAGTGGGCGACCTTATTGTTGATTTACTTGTTGAAAACAAAGTCATAGTTGAAGTTAAAGCCGTAACCGGCAACATTCCTGATGTTTTTAAGTATCAGGTAATCTCTTATCTAAAAGCGTCTAAACTGAAAGTGGGCCTGTTAATTAACTTTGGCAATAAAAGCTGCCAAGTAATGAGATTAGTCAACTAATCTGCATAAAAAAAATCGGCATAATCCATCTTTAAAATCAGTATAATCTTTTTTCTTGTAATCTGTGTAATCAATTTTTCTAAATCGGTTTAATCAGGGAGTGAAACGACCATGAAGCGAAAAACTACAATTTATCTTTTTACAATTTTTTTGTATTTTCTTACATCTATCCTATGGGCGGTGGAATCATCAACAGAGACTATCATCGTATATGGCGAATCACCTATTTACGATGGCAAGGTTGTACCAGCAAGACAAAGAGCGCTTGAAGACGCATTCCGAAATGCGGTGAGAAAGATACTTGGGACTATGGTTACGGCGGAGAGCTATACACAAAACGCCATCTCCATCGATGACTCAATAGTAACGAAGGCAAAAGGTTATATCAAAACCTACGAGGTTCTTGAAGAACAGAAGAATAACGAATCAATCCTTTTAAAGGTTAAGGTAGTTGTATCTATAGAACCAATCAAAGATGAATTGACTGCCATGAAAATCCTTATTGAAGCAATGGGAAATCCAAGGATTCTACTACTAATTGATGAAAAAGGGCAAGAAACTGTTAGAAATTCCTATGCAGCAGAACAAATTACTAAGGCTCTTACAAGTAAAGGTTTCAATATTGTTGATCCCTTTTCTACAAGCAATCTTACGGAGAAAGAAATTCAGGATGCCTTTGAGAAAGGAAACTTCAGAGGTCTTGATAGCGATAAATTGCAGGCCGATATCCTCATGATGGGCAAAGGAAGGGTAGAAAATGTTACTACTGTCGAGATATCTGGCCTTATAGGGTGTATTGTAAATCTGGATATCAAGGTTATTAGAATTGAGACGGGTAATATCGTAACAGAACAGAATGTCAGAATTAATGGCGTTGGCGCTAACAGAGAGTCTGCTTACAAGAATGCCTTCAGCAAGGCGGGAGAAAATATTAGTAGTTTATTGATAGATGAGATCACAAAGGTCTGGGGATCTTCACTATTGAATGGAAGGGATATATTTCTGGAAGTCTCTGTAGATGACTATAT
>JBHHYW010000414.1:0-3090 GCA_046757745.1 Candidatus Scalindua sp. | reverse complement strand
AGAAACATTGGAAGTTTGCTGCCAGCGGTTTAAGGGATACTACAAGGGTTGCTTCAGGAGACCCGGAGCTATGGTTGGGTATCTGCAAGCAGAATAAGGTGAGAATAATTAAAGCGCTGAGATGTTTTTCTAAAGAAGTAAAGTATACGTTAAATGACCTGGAGCAGGGAAACTACAATAAGATTTTAAAAAGATTACAGATGGCAAAGATGAAGCGCGATAGGAAAAAATGGTAATTGTACAATAGCTTCTGATACCCAACCTGCCCTAACCAGAACCAAAAAAGGGGATGGATATCTTAAAGTCCTCAGCGTCTTTTGTCCGGGGAAGTAAAGCTACATTTCATGCTGTAGAAGAGATGGCAGAGGATAATCTTGGGATTTTTGATGTTGAAAGCGCCATTCTAAATGGTAGAATTACTAAGAAACAAAAAGATGGCCCTCGTGGTGTTAAATATGTAATAGAAGGTATAGATGTTAACAAAGTTAAACCCATAGGAGTAATTGGCCGCTTCAAGGCAACGGGTATCTTTCTGATCATAACAGTTTACGAGATTACTTAGCAGAGGGTAAAGAAAATGTATGACTATAAATGTGAATATTGTGCAGGTACTGTAAAAGAGCGATTGGTTAAGAAATAAGTTTTTAAGCACAAAAGTAGTTTCGTTATGCTTGAAGACACGCCGGTTGGGATATGTGATAGTTGCGGGTATCGGTATTATCATTCAACAATAATGAAAAGAGTTGAAGGTATTGCCGAAGGATTACATGCCTCTAAAAGAACAGAGACTATACCTGTTGCTCATTATTAATGGTGAAATGAAGGCACACCACTTCCACGAAACATTCAAATATGAGAAATCTTCTGAGAGTAGCTATTTGTTTTAATCTTCAATTTTAACCCTTTCGATATGTGTCATGAACATGGATCAGGGGTCAATTCTTTACAACAGGCTGTTCGGGAATAGGGATTTTGGCAGCATTATTACAGTAATTGGGAAAACGGGATCAAGTCTGCTTATGGCTTAACTGATATTATTTTAATCAACAATTGTTTAGTAGATAGGCTATCGGCAGACTTGATATGTTTGAAATATTGAAACTATAATTATAATGGATACAAATAAGATTTTTGTATGTTAGAATGAAGAAGTTAAATCAAAAAATAAGCTCAAAAATAGATAAAACATTTACTGGTAGAACATGAAACCAACCGTTTATATTGAAACAAGTGTTGTCAGTTATTATACTTCTCGTTCAAGCAGTGATTTGGTAATTGCTGCCCGTCAGCAAATAACAAGAGAATGGTGGGAGGAAACCCGTAAGAAGTTTAAAATCTATGTTTCAGCGTTGGTCTTAGAAGAAGCCAAGGGTGGCGATTCATCTGCTGCCAAAAAACGCTTGGAAGCCCTGAAGGGTACTCCTGTTTTAAAAGTAAATGATATGATTGAGGATTTGGCGGAGGGTTTAATAAAAAACAAGTCCATTCCTGAAGAATGTTCTGAAGATGCATTACACATTGCATTGGCGACTATCAATGGCCTGGATTATCTTTTGACTTGGAATTTTAGTCACATTAACAACGCACAAATGAAATCAAAAATCATTGCAACTGTTGAAAGCTATGGGTACGTTTGCCCAATAATCTGTTCACCAGAAGAACTTTAAGGAAAATTAATATGAAACAGGATTACATTGTTGAAGAAGTAAGGAAAATTAGACAGGCCCATGCTGCCAAATTTAATTATAATTTGCATGAAATTTGCGCTGATTTGAGGAAAAAGGAGAAAGTGTGTGGACATCAGGTTGTCAGCCTTCCCCCAAAGCGTCTTGTCCAAACGGCGAAATGATAATGGATACAAATAAAATTATGTAAGTTAGTATGAAAAAAATAAGGCAAATAAAGTATGGAAACAAGAATAGAGGTTTTTACTAAAGAGAATTTCCCCGATGCCATCGGAAATGAAGTAGCCTCAGAGATTGCAAATATTGGAATTACGTCTGTGGATGAAATTCGTACGGTACAGGTGTACCTGATAGATGGAGAGTTGTCTACAGGCCAAATCAAACGTATTTGCAGTGGACTGTTAATTGATGGATTGACGCAGGATTACGCCTGCATCAATGGTTCATCAGAGAAACCTGCTGATATGCAGGCAGGCATAATGAAGTCTGGCCAGGGAGGGCATAAGGATAATGCTGTTTATACGATAGAAGTGACCCGTAAACGTGGTGTAATGGACCCAGTGGAATCTACCGTGATTAAGGGGATTAGAGATTTAGGAATGAGCGCTAAATCTGTCAAGACGGCAAAGAGATTCCATGTAGCCGGTTCACTTACAATTGAACAGGTTGAGACTATTGCTGATAAGGTACTGGCCAATAAAATTATAGAAGATGTTTTTATTAACAGAGACAATCTGTTTTATGAGGACAAAAAGGACGCAGTTGATTACGTCTTCCATAAACATACACTCGACATATTAGATGCAGACGATGAACGGCTTCTATCGATAAGTCAGAGTGGGCAGTTGTATTTAAACCTTCAGGAGATGAAGGCGGTTCAGAAGTATTTTACCACACTTGGCAGGAATCCTACAGACGTTGAACTGGAAACAATTGCTCAGACATGGTCTGAACATTGTATGCATAAGACATTCAGGGGAATGATAGATTGCGATGGAGAGATTATTGATAATCTTCTGGCCAATACGGTAATGAAAGCAACTTCAGAATTAGATAAACCGTGGTGCGTTTCTGTATTTAAGGATAATGCAGGTATCGTTGAGTTTGATGAAAACTATAATATCTGTTTCAAGGTTGAAACGCACAATCATCCATCAGCAATCGAACCTTATGGAGGGGCGAATACCGGAATCGGCGGCGTTATCAGGGATACTTTAGGTACAGGTCTGGGCGCTAAACCGATTTTAAATACAGACGTTTTCTGTTTCGGGCCTCTGGACATGAGGCAGGAGATGGTACCGGAAGGGGTTCTTCATCCAAAAAGGATATTTAAGGGAGTGGTGGGCGGCGTCAGGGATTATGGCAACCGTATGGGGATACCTACGGCAAATGGCGCTATATTCTT
>JBHHYW010000413.1:0-3098 GCA_046757745.1 Candidatus Scalindua sp. | reverse complement strand
CCAGTTGAGATGATTCTGAATCCCCTTGGAGTTCCTTCCAGGATGAATCTGGGCCAAATCCTGGAAACACACCTGGGTTGGGCTGCAAAAAAATTGAATTTCCAGGCTGTTACACCTATTTTTGATGGGGCAAAAGAATATGAAGTAAGGGATACTTTGAAAGAGGCAGGACTTCCAGAGGACGGCAAGACTACATTATATGATGGTTGTACTGGCGAAGCCTTTAATCAAAAGGTTGCAGTTGGGTATATGTATATGTTGAAGCTGCATCACTTAGTTGACGAGAAGGTACACGCCAGAGCCACGGGGCCGTATTCCTTGATAACACAACAGCCTCTTGGAGGAAAGGCGAGGTTTGGTGGTCAAAGGTTTGGGGAAATGGAAGTATGGGCATTAGAAGCTTATGGAGCTGCTTATAATCTGCAAGAACTTCTTACCGTGAAAAGTGATGATGTAGAGGGTCGTACCAGAATTTACGAGTCAATGGTTAAGGGCAAGAATACGCTGGAAGCAGGAACTCCTGCATCATTCGAAGTACTGACCAAAGAGGTTGAAGGACTCGGTCTTGCCTTGACACTTGAGAAAGAAGAAAGACTTTAAATAAACAAGTTAGATTGTTATGCGCTTTATTATTTTAAAGCTCATGATTGAAGCAATTAAAATTCATCTCTTTTTTAACGATAAATGGAGATTAACTAATGACAGTTAGCATATATGAAAAGATAAATGAATATAGCTCCGTGAGGATATCACTATCGTCAACAGAGAATATCAGGAGCAAGTCATATGGTGAAGTAAAAAAACCAGAAACAATAAATTATCGTACATATCGTGCAGAGAAAGATGGACTATTTTGTGAGCGAATTTTTGGTCCTGAGCGTAATTGGGAGTGCTTCTGCGGAAAATATAAAGGTATTAAGCATAAAGGGATTGTCTGTGATAGATGTGGGGTCAAGGTAACTCATTCTCGCGTAAGAAGAAAAAGGATGGGGCATATTGGTCTGGCGGCGCCTATTGTTCATATATGGTTTTTTAAGGCAATGCCTTCGAGAATAGGAACCCTTTTAGGTATGAAAACCAACGTTTTGGAAAGGATTATATATTTTCAGGGTTACGCTGTAATAGATCCGGGAAGTACGCCACTTAAGGAATATCAATTGTTAACGGTTGATGAGTATGCAGATGCACAGGAAAAATATGGAGAAGGTAGTTTCAATGCCGGTATGGGAGCAGAAGCTATACGGACAATACTTCAATGTCTGGATTTAGAGAAAATATCGAAGGAGCTTAGGATAGAGCTTACGGAAACAAAATCCAAACAGCGAACCAAGGATATAATAAAAAGATTAGCAATTGTTGAATCTTTTAAAGATTCTGGAAACAAGCCTGAGTGGATGGTTATGGATGTTGTTCCGGTTATTCCTCCGGATTTGAGGCCATTGGTATTATTAGAAAGTGGAGACTTTGCCAGTTCAGACCTTAACGACCTTTACAGGCGTATAATTAATCGAAATAATCGTCTTAAAAAACTGATAGACCTCAATGCGCCGGAAGTAATAATTCGAAATGAGAAAAGAATGCTGCAGCAGGCTGTGGATGCACTCTTTGATAATGGCAGAGGTAAGCGCCCTATACTGGGCAGCAACAGCCGTCCTCTGAAATCTTTGACAGATATGATTAAGGGTAAACAGGGGAGATTCAGGGAGAATCTGCTTGGCAAGAGAGTTGATTATTCAGCACGATCAGTAATAGTCGTTGGTCCTGAACTTAAATTAAGCCAGTGCGGGATACCTAAAAAAATTGCACTTGAATTATTTCAACCATTCATAATTCGACGTTTAAGGGAAATTGGGCTGGCAGATACAATAAAGAGTGCAAAGAAAATGTTGGTAAGACAAGATGAAGAGGTTTGGGATATACTTGATGATGTGGTAAGGAAACACCTGGTTTTACTTAACAGGGCTCCGACATTGCATCGTATGGGAATTCAAGCGTTTGAGCCGATTCTCGTGGAAGGTAATGCAATAAAACTTCATCCATTGGTGTGTCGTGGATTCAATGCTGACTTTGATGGAGACCAAATGGCAGTTCATTTGCCCCTATCCGTTGAAGCGCAAATCGAAGCAAGAACACTGATGTTATCGACTAATAATATTTTTTCTCCTGCTTCGGGTGAGCCTATAATTACGCCTTCACAGGACATTGTTCTGGGTTGTTATTTTTTGACGACTCTGTATGGAGAACAAAATGGAGAAAAACTTAGAAGCTTCAGTAATTATGATGAAGTGTTAATGGCTTATGCATTGAAGAAGGTTGATGTTCATACTCAAATTAAACTCAGGCTGGAGCCAAACAAACCTGTTAAGAATGACGAAGGTAAACAGGTAGAGAATACGTTATGTACTACCACGGTAGGCAGGGTTGTATTTAACGAAGCCTTACCTCCTGAACTGCCGTTTTATAATTACCCTCTTGATCATAAATCAATAAAAAGTATTGTCCAGGATTGTTATAAAATATTGGGCAAAGAGGCTACTATTGATCTGTTAGACAAAATCAAAGAGATAGGTTTTAGAGAGAGTACAAAGGCTGGTCTTTCTCTTTCGATAATGGATTTAAAGATGCCAAAGAAAAAAGCTCAGATATTGGAAAAAACTCAGAAAGAGGTTGAAAAAACTCAGAAATTATATCATAGGGGTATAATCACAGAGGGCGAAAGATATAATCAGGTAATAGATACTTGGACATATGCCGGTGAAATAGTGGCGGAGGAGATGCTTGATGAACTTAAGAATGACATAAGGGATGGAAAGTCGTACCTTAACCCAGTATATTTAATGTCTGCATCAGGCGCCAGGGGTAGTACCCAGCAATTGAGACAGCTTGCGGGTATGAGAGGCTTAATGGCTAAACCATCAGGCAAGATAATAGAGACACCAATTAAAGCAAACTTTCGCGAAGGGTTAAGCGTATTGGAATATTTCAGTTCAACTCATGGTGCACGAAAAGGGTTAGCCGATACGGCCTTAAAGACGGCAGATTCCGGTTATTTAACCAGGAAACTTGCAGATGTTGCACAAAATGTAATTGTCACCTCT
>JBHHYW010000412.1:0-3103 GCA_046757745.1 Candidatus Scalindua sp. | reverse complement strand
TCCGTTTTCCATTCGCTCAGGGTTTGAGTGGGATAACCGTAAATCAGGTCAATACCAATATTTTCGAACCCTTTTGCTCTTAAGCTGAAAAAAATGTCTTTTGCTTCTTTTGCGGTATGAATTCGTCCCAGGAGTTTCAAATATTTATCGTTAAATGATTGAATACCAATACTGATCCGGTCAATATAACTATCCTTTAGAGCAAGAATTTTCTCATCATTCAGCGTGCCGGGATTTACTTCAATAGTATATTCTTTGAGCTTGAAGACGTCTACGTGTTTAGAGATTATGCTCAACAGTTTGCTTAGTTGAATCTCATTTAGAACAGTAGGCGTGCCACCGCCTATATAGACTGTTGTAAAAGAATATTTTCTGTTTATTGCCTGAAGTTCATTTTCAACAGCATTGAGATATTCATCCACTATTTGTGTTTTCATTACAATCGAGTTGAAATCACAATATATGCACTTGCTTATGCAAAATGGTATATGAATATATAAAGACGGTATATGTTTTTGAATACTCATCACTAAGATTTAATTATTTTCGAACTCTTTCCTTACCAATGGAACAAACATACATTTAAATAGTTCTTCCTCTGCTAATTTCCCATCTGTTTTTGTTGCCCTGACCAGGGTTTGCAATTCCTTTTCACCTATCGGTATCACAATCCTTCCTTTTTCTGCAAGTTGATCAATAAGTGGTTCAGGTATATTAAAAGTAGCTGCCGCCACTATTATTCCATCAAAAGGGGCCTCTTCTTCATAGCCTAAACTGCCGTTAGCAATATGAATCTTTACCCTCTCTCCGTAACCCAATTCGTTTAACTTTGCCAACGCTTTCTGAGCAAGTTGCGGCCTGACTTCAACAGTGTAAATTTCCTCGTGTATCTCTGCAAGAAGTGCAGTCTGATAGCCGGAACCTGTACCCACTTCCAAAACCCTCTCTCCCTTCTTAAGCGAGAGAGCTTGAATCATATATGCAACTATATAAGGTTGAGAAATAGTTTGATTTTCCCCGATAGGCAATGGTGTATCATCGTAAGCCCTGTCCCAAAGTTCTGCTGGCAGGAATTCATGCCGTGGCACTTTTGCCATAGCACGGAGTACTTTTTCATCTACGATGTCTCTGGACATTAATTGCGTTTGCACCATTTGTCTTCGTTTTTCTTCGAAAGTTTGTTTTTCTTCAGAAGATGGGTTTGTAGAAATCATATTTTTTAAGAATTTTTTGATTGTGTACATCAGTTTTATACCGTTACCCTGCTTCTTATGTCTTTATTCATTTCCTTTTCAATTATTTCTTTATAATAATTTAATCTTATTGCAGGTTTGTCTAACTCTCCATTAAAACTCCTTGAAGTATTATTGTATATGAGTTTAACCGGAATTTCCTTAATACGTAACCCTAATTTCCATACCTGCATCCACAATTGCAGGGGCATACCGTAACCATTCTCTGTCAGCTTCATTTTTTTCAAGGCGTCAACTTTATACGCCTTAAAACCGCAAAATGAATCTGTCAGATTAAGTCTTGTAATCTTGTTTAATGTTTGGGTTATTTCCATGTTTATTGCATATCTATCGGGTGGTATCTTTGGATCATACTTGTTGTCTTCAATTAAATATCTTGACCCTGATACAATGTCATAGTCTGCTATCTGTGTAAGAAAAACCTGTACTTCATCCGGTATATGCTGGCCATCACAATCCATTGTAATTATATTGTCATAGTTGTTTGAGATTCCATATTTGAAGGCATCATTGATGGTATACCCGTAGCCAAGATTGTCTTCGTGTACAATGGTATTTATATTGTCTATTTTTGACAATTGTTCTTGTGTACCATCAGTGGACCCGTCGTCTATTACCAGGATGTTCAAATCATACTTCTTTATCTGTGAAATTATCAAGCCGATGTCTTTCTTTTCGTTGAAAGCAGGTAACGCAATAAGTGTATTCATGATTTTACAAATTCGCTTTTCTGTTAAAAATATTGATTTATAATCTATTTTTTAATCTTATATGGTTAACAATTTAAATCAAGAAAAATATACATATCAGAAAACGATCTGTCGTAATAAATAAAGTGCGCGTAATATGCATTTTTCTCTTGACAATAATTAAGTCTCATGATACAAGCCACTTATAGTGCGGGAGAGAAGGTGCGTAATAAATAAAATAACTTAAAGAATATCCTAATTTTTGCAACTTTTAAAGGAGGTGCGTAAAATGGCTGCTAAAAAAACAGCTAAGGAGAAGGCGAAAAGAACTGTAAAGAAAACAGTTAAAAAGACGGCGAGAAAAAAAGCTGTTAAATTATGGACAAAGGCAGAATTGAGCACGCTGAAGAAAGAGTACCCGAAATCGGATACACAAAAACTTGCAAGGAAGCTTAAAAGGACCCTGGAAGCTGTTCGTTTCCAGGCAAAGAAACATGGCCTGAAAAAGACAAAGAGTTATATGCAGTCTTTATATAAAGCAGCAAGTAAGCCGGCAGCCAAGAAAAAAGCTACAAAGAAAAAGGCCACCAAGAGAAGACGTTAATTTTAATTAGTATATGGCAGAGTTAAAGAGAACAGACTTATCTGTTAGGGCAGAACGCGCAATATTGCTTCATACAATATTGTACAAGGATAGAAATAATGAAGATTCCCTTGCCGAGCTTATGAGTTTGGCTAAAACGGCGGGAGCGAAGGTACTAGATAGTGTCGTACAGAGAAGGAAAAAGATTGATCCTTCTCTTTACCTGGGCAAGGGAAAAGTATCTCAATTAGCTGAGTTGTGTAAAGACAAAGAAATAGACGTTGTAATCTGCGAAGACGACCTTGCTCCCGCACAGGTCAGTAATCTGGAAAAGGCCATAGATACAAAAGTAATTGACAGAAGTGAGCTCATCCTGGACATCTTTGCGGCAAGGGCAAAAACAGCTCAGGCAAAACTGCAAGTAGAACTGGCACAACTGGAATACACAAGACCACGCCTGAAAAGAATGTGGACTCACCTTTCCAGGATAGAGGGAGGCATAGGAACCAGAGGTCCCGGTGAAAAGCAATTAGAAGTGGATAAGCGTCTGGTATCAAAAAGAGTGCTTACTCTGAAGA
>JBHHYW010000411.1:0-3105 GCA_046757745.1 Candidatus Scalindua sp. | reverse complement strand
TCGTTCAGTAATATTGCTACTTATATACTGTATAAATTTTCTGTTTCCATATTCTGTTACACTTGCACTTATGTCTGTCGGCGTAATGCTTCCATCCTTCTTTTTGTGATTAATATCGTGAAGTGTGCCTGAACCTTCTTCTTTCACTTGCATCCATAACTCCTCTAATCTGGGTTTATCCTGAACTGGATACATATCCCATACCTTAAGTTTACATAACTCCGCTTTTGAATAACCGGATATGGTTTCTGCTTTTTTGTTAGAGTCGATTATTTGTACCGTGTTTATGTCCAAAGTGAATATTGCATCGTTTGCAGAATTAATTGATTCACGATATTTTTCCTCTGATTCTTTCAGTTTTGCAGTTCTTTCATTTATTTTTTGCTCTAAACAGGAATAAGATTCCTCAAGGTTGTTTGTCATCTTGTTAAATTCATTTGCAAGCATCCCAATTTCATCTTTTCTATTAACGGCTATTCTTTGAGTAAGATCCCCGCCTGCTATTGACTTTGCACCCTGCACCAGTTGTTTAACAGGCATGGTAATACTATTTGCAATTAAGAAAACTGCAATTATCACGCCTGTAGTAGTTATGATAATAAGAATAATAACCCGCCTTTTCAGCTTATTTATAGGTGCAAAAGCTTCATCACTATCCTGCTTGGCAACAAGCCCCCACTTAAGCATTGGCAGATAGCGATAAGCTGAGAGGACAGGAACGTTTCTATAATCCGTTGTCTTGAGAATTCCTTCCTTGCCTTCTGAACTCAATATTGACGGTTGGGAATTTTTTGCAGTTACCGGTATCTTAAACTTTAAAGCAGAACCTTTGCGATGCCTTAGATTGTTAAGGAATACCACATTCTCACCTTCACGTCTTACAAGTAAAGTCTCTCCGGTTTGTCCCATACCCGGCCAATTCTGGATCATAGGCTCTATGCTTTCATCTATATTTGCCTTCAAAATCAATACGCCAATCACAATATTTGATCCTATGAGGTTGATCGGGTCTGTTTTGTGAATGGGGCCAAAAAAACTCATACATATCTGGTTCGAACTCTCTGAATAGTAAATGTCTTTTATTGCTAATCCCCTTGTCTTCAATACCTCTTTAAAGGATAAAAGGTCAGGATCTTTCTTTCCTACATTATCTTCTTTTGTAGATACTAATATTTCTCCACTTTCAATATCCATTATATATATTTCATCAAAAACCTTATAAATACGTTTTAACTTATTTATATACATTAATAGTCTAATATGGTATTCTCTCCCAATGTTAGACCTTAACATACTATCAACAGAATCCGTTGATCTCCTTATATAAAACAAACTGGTAAACGCAGCTTCCAAAAACTTGTTTCTGGAAATTACCTCTGTATCTGACAACCTTTCATGCAGCCAACTCTGCAATTCAGACTCTTTTAAATCGGCTATAGAGGTAAGCTGCTCAATTACTCTTTGTTCAACAGCTTTCTTGCCATTGTAATATGATATAATACTGACTGTCAGAAGCGGAATCATCGTTATCAAAAGAAAACATCCAATCAGCTTGCCCCTGATACCTATAAATATATTCATCACTGTTTCTTGTATCCTTTAAAATTTTCTAAATTATTAACTCACAAGATTCTATACTTCCTTACTGTTTTTTGTCAACAAATTGTGAGATTGCATTATTGTCTCGAAAGACAAGAATTTAGAATGTGGCTGTTTTCAGCCGTTTTTATAGCCTTTTTAGAGGTAAGAGCTGATTTATAACTTGAACAAACTTACTCCAACAATTATTATATGAAAACATATGAAGTGGTATGCAGTCCATACACGGTCAAGGCATGAAAAACAGGTAGACCTGTTTTTAAGCGAACGAGGGGTAGAGACATTTCTTCCACTTGTCCACACCCTCAGTCGAAGGAGAGACAGAAAAAAGTATGTTGATATACCTCTTTTCCCCGGATACCTGTTTGTTTGTGCAGAGAAAGAGCGCCTGTATGATGTTAAATATACGAGGGGGGTGACAAGGATAATTGGTACTGATTTGGACGCACCTACGCCAATACCGGATAAGCAGATTCTGGATATAAAGTCGATAATGGAAACCGAGGTGAAACTGGATCCATTTCCATACCTTAAAAAAGGGAGGATGGTGAGAGTAAAGTCAGGGCCACTCAAAGGGCTGGAAGGGATTCTTGTTGAAAGGAAGGGACGTTATAAGCTTGTGATACGTATTGATCTTCTCCAGAAAGGCGCTGCTGCCGAAGTGTATATTTCTGATATAGAGCCAATATAATCTCTATAAAAGCATTGTGTACAATATTTGACGACTTTAGCAAGATTACAAGTGGTAACTAACTTTTCACTTAATGACGAACGACAACTGACACAGTCAGCCAATGACTGTTCGCCACAGTGGACTAAATAAAAAATGACATATTTAATAACAGGGGCTGCAGGCTTCATAGGTTTTCATCTATCCAAACGTTTACTTGCACAGGGGAAGAGTGTAGTTGGGATTGATAACCTTAACGATTATTATGATGTTAATCTGAAGAGAACGAGGCTACGTGAACTTGAAGGAAACTCAGAGTTTACTTTCTATAAATTGGATTTGGCAGACCGGGAAGGAGTTGAAACCCTTTTTTCTGAAAACAAGTTTGATTATGTTGTAAATCTGGCAGCACAAGCCGGTGTAAGGTATTCACTGACAAATCCTCATGCCTATATAGATTGCAATATTGTAGGATTCTTAAATATACTCGAGGGGTGCAGGCACAATGATGTTAAGCATCTTGTATTCGCTTCTTCAAGCTCTGTTTACGGAGCTAACACAAAGATGCCATTCTCGGTACATCATAATGTAGACCACCCTGTTTCTCTTTATGCCGCTACAAAGAAATCAAATGAACTTATGGCTCACACCTATTCAAGTTTATATAAATTGCCGTGTACCGGACTCAGATTTTTCACTGTCTACGGTCCGCTGGGACGGCCGGATATGGCCCTGTTTCTGTTTACCAGGGCAATATTGGCAAACAAACCAATAGACGTATTTAACCATGGCAGGATGAAAAGAGATTTTACATATATAGATGATATAGTAGAAGG